>CAYXUX010000100.1:0-3807 GCA_964468275.1 uncultured Clostridiaceae bacterium | reverse complement strand
ACTTGCTGCGATTATCGCAGGACAATCTGTAATTGCCCGGTACAGCAGTTTTCCATTGAGGCATAAGATCCTTCGCTGTCGCTCAGGATGACATTTCTATACAATGCCTGAACCGTAACAATTTCTTCTTATATTTTATTGGAAATATCATATGGCAATAGAAGCGGTTTTTACGTTTTTTTATCTAAAGTTTAATAAAAATATGGAATTGATAACAAATCAGTAATTAATTAATGGGGTTAAGCTGCTTTTGCCCTAATAAAAAATTATCCATTATATTTTTTAAATGATAAAACAAATCTGATGACTCTACATCATTATTATATATTAACTCTACTTGACCCAAAAGATGTTTATCAGCATATATTTCCAAAATCCCCGCTTTTGTATCCTTTTTAACAGGTGCTTTTATTTCTTCCGGTAATTTTTTAATATAATCAATTTTTTCATAACCTTCCTGTATTTTTTTTAACGGAGCATATAAGTCTTCTTCAGGAATAATTTGAATCTGTTTTTCTTTTCCTTTAATGATATCAACATTTATTATTACTTTGTTTTTATCAACTATTTTTTTATTTTCATAGTTACCGAATCCGTAATTCAAAAGTTCAGCAGAACCTTTCCAGATATCATTGCAGTTTAAAACCACGGATAGGATTTGCCAGTCTTCTTTAGTTGCTGATGATACAAGACATTGCCCGGCCTTCCCCGTGTAACCGGTTTTAACTCCGTCACCGCCGGGATATTGCCATAGCATTTTATTTTTATTCTCTAAATATTTTTTTTCGTCAAGCAGTTCTGTAACTGTATGTTTTTTTGTTTTTACAATTTCAGCAAATACTTTGTTTTTTAAAGCTTCACTGGTAATCAAGGCCAAATCGTAGGATGTGGTATAATGATTATCGTCGGGTAAACCGTGGGGGTTTACAAAATTTGTGTTTTTTGCCCCTGCGGCAATTGCCCTATTATTCATTAGCCTTGCAAAATCTTCAACGCTGCCTGATATGTGTTCAGCAACAGCTACTGCCGCATCATTACCTGACCTGAGCATTACACAATAAAGTAAGTCATCTAACCTTATTTTTTCTCCTTCTTTTAAATAAACTGAGGAACCTTCTTGTCTCGACGCATTTTTACTAACAGTAACTGTATCATTTAAATCGCCATTTTCAATCGCCAACAAAACAGTCATTATTTTTGTAGTACTGGCCATGGGCAGCTTTACAGCAGCGTTATTGCTATATAGTATTCTTTTAGTGTTTACATCCATAACGATAGATGATTTCGCACAGGGCAGGATATTATCCGCATTTACAACTTGAAAGAATACAGCTTGAAAAATAATTATAAATATTAGAAAAGTTTTTTTCATTTTTACCTCGCTATAATATGATATTTAGAATACTTTAGTTATTATATACAAGATAAATATAAAAATTCAAGGTTCTATAAAATCATCTGCTTTTTTTAATGAATAAAAGTCACAGTTCATACCTTAACTGTTTCTGATAAGCGGCTTATTATATTTGCTGCGATTGCTGAGTTACAGAAGGATTTAATAAAATTCGTTCAGTCCTGCACAACGGATACATCAGGTAAATCATTTAATGATTTTAATCCGAAAAGCCTTAAAAAGTTATCTGTTGTCCCATATAAAATCGGCCTTCCCGGTGCTTCCATCCTTCCCACTTCTTTTATCAAATCTTTATCAATCAGCCGATATAAACAAGAATCCGACCTTACACCTCTTATAGCATCTATGTTGGCTCTTGTTGTGGGTTGCTCATAAGCAATTATTGATAAAGTTTCAAGAGAAGCCTGGGATAATCCCGATCTTGCACGCGGTTTTAAAAGTCTTTCAATATATTCATAATATTGAGGCTTTGTACTAAATTGATAAGAATCGTTAACTTCAATAATGCGTAAACCTCTATCTTCTTCTTCATATTCATCAATCATTTGATTTATAATTTTTTTTAGTGTGGTTTTATCAATTTCAAATAAAGCTGAGAGTTCTTTTAACTGTACTGCATCCCCGGATATAAACAGTATGCACTCGAGAGCAGCCTTAACCTTTTTAATATTCATAGGTACACCTCACAGTAGTCAGTTTATATAATTCACTTAAACATAACTTTTTTTAAAAAAATTTCATCAAAATTACCTGATTGCTTTATGCGAATTTTTTTATTCTTAATAAGCTCTAAAAGTGCCAAAAATGAAATGATAATTTCCAGTTTATTATTATATAAAGCTATAATCTTATCAAAGCTGGTCCATCTTTTGTGCGGCAATATGCTTAAAATTTCTATAATTTTTTTATCTATCGTAAGGTTATCCCTATAAACTCTTTCATATATAACTTCTTTACGGTCAGAATTTTTTAACAATATATTCTGAAACTTTTCTACCAACAACCCTATAGGAAGTATATCAGGTAATTCATAGGAATCAATTAACGCATCTGCTAATTCCGTGTCTTTAAACATAGCCTTTATATTGTCAGAATACTTATCTCTTAATACATCCGATAATTCTTTAAACCTTTTATACTCTAAAAGTTTTACAACGAGCTCGTCCCTCGGATCTTCAATGTTTTCGTCTTCATTTTGTGTCTTGGGCAATAACATTTTTGACTTTATAACTAAAAGAGTTGCAGCCATCACCAAAAATTCACTGGCTAAATCTATATCCAGACTTTTCATCATATTAAGGTATTCTATATATTGTTCTGTAATTTCTGCAATAGGGATATCATAAATATCAATTTTTGCTTTTTCAATAAGATGAAATAATAAGTCCAAAGGTCCTTCAAAAACTTCTAATTTAATACTGATAGGCATTTTTTAATACCACTTTTCTATATTGTGATAAATGAATTAAGAACTCATAAAAACAAGCTTACTACACCGTATATTACTTTTTGTGCATAAAAAAACATGGGGCTCAGAATATAGTCAATAGAGCGAGTAAAGATTAGGATGAGTAAAATTATATATGAATATTGCTCATATTTATAAAACTTGTACTCAATCTTTTCAGGCAAAATTCCCGCAAGTATTTTTGAACCGTCTAATGGCGGTATAGGAATTAAGTTAAATACACCGAGTCCTATATTGATAAAATAAATATTTATTATTATTTCATCAAATATTGCATTTCGTATATTAAATCTGGTATAGGCAAACCCATATATGAATAACGCAATCATAGCTAAGACAAAATTCATCATTGGTCCGGCCAGCGAAACAAGCATAATGCCTTTTTTTCTATTTTTAAAGTTGGCAGGATTAATAGGCACAGGCTTTGCCCAACCGAATCTGAAAACCAACAGCATTAGCAAACCTATAGGATCTATATGTGCAGCGGGGTCAATTGTAAGCCTTCCATTATCCTTCGCTGTATTGTCTCCCATATAATAAGCTGCTAAACCGTGGGCAAACTCATGAAAAGAAAACCCTATAAAAACAGCCGGAATTCTATATAATAATTCCATAAAACTTATACCAAACAAAACTCTCATCCTTTAAGATTTTATATTTTGTATTATAACATAAGATTTCCAGATAAAAAAGCAATGTAGTTTTACATTGCTTTTTTCCTTATAAAATTGTTACTGTTCACACCTTAACTGTTTTTGATAATCAGCTTATTATATTTGATTCGATTGCCGTAGGGGAGATCTGTGATCGCCCGGTACAGCAGTTTTCCATTGAAGCATAAGATCCTTCGCTATCGCTCAGGATGACATTAGTTGACGCAACTAATCCTCCACTGTGCTAACAGATTCTAAGCCTTTCCACAACG
>CAYXUX010000099.1:5994-7123 GCA_964468275.1 uncultured Clostridiaceae bacterium | reverse complement strand
ATTTTAATTTTACATATGATATCAAGGCTACATTAATAGGTATTCCATCCAATCCGTGCCATGTGAGCAAGTTGAATTTGTATCACTGAAACAAAAAATATTGTGTCGAACTTTAAAAAATGTTATTCTATAGATGGTAGTCAAAGAATATGCAAAGGAGGGTATAAAATGAAAGGGGATCCAAAATTAATTGAGGTTTTAAATTCGTTACTGGCTGACGAATTGACATCTATCAACCAGTATATGGTTCACTCTGAAATGTGTGCCGATTGGGGTTACGAGAATCTACATAAAATTTTTGAAAAAAGAGCCATTGACGAAATGAAACATGCGGAAATATTAATCGGAAGGATACTTTTCCTTGAATCAGTGCCTATTGTAACCACATTAAAGGATATTTTTATCGGTGATGAGATTCCAACACAATTGGAAAATGACCGTGTTGCGGAGATGGATGCCATAGCAGCCTATAACGATGCTATAAGCTTGGCTAGAGAAGTAAATGATTACGCTACTCAGGAAATGCTGGAGAAAATCCTGATTGATGAAGACAAACATATAGACGAAATAGAGGAACTGCAGGATCAAATTGAGCATATGGGTTTACCCATATTCTTAACAACACAAATAAAGTGATTTCATAGGTTCAACCTTTACGGTTGAACCCTTTCCTTCCACTCTTCTTCTTTAAATCCGACAAGAACCAGATTGTCTTTTACAAGGAGCGGTCTTTTTACCAGCATTCCGTCCGTAGCTAGAAGTTCCAGCTGTTCTTCTTCGCTCATACTTGCTAATCGGTTTTTAAGATCCAGTTCTTTATAGATTTTCCCGCTGGTATTAAAGAACCGTTTTAACGGCAGTCCGCTTTTCTCGTACCAAGATTTCAACTCTTCTTTATCGGGATTCTCGTCCTTTATATCCCTAAACTCATATTCAATATTGTTTTCATCAAGCCAAGCACGGGCTTTTCTACAGGTGCTTCACCTTTTATAACATATAAATAACATCCCTTTACCTCCATATCTGAAATTTATTTTTGAAGTCATTCCCCTTGATTTATTAAGATAACCTTTTCAAGATTACTATATATCAAAAGTTTAGCATAATCAAGGTTAAGGGACATTTCTGC
>CAYXUX010000099.1:0-5894 GCA_964468275.1 uncultured Clostridiaceae bacterium | reverse complement strand
TCCTTTTCTGCCGCTTCAAAAGCTTCATAGGCTTTGGAAATAGCCTTGTTCTTTGATTTATATTCATAGGAATTTTCCAAAGCCATTTTTAATGCTTCATCAAAATCATAGTAAAGCTTTGCTTCGGCATATGCTACTGTCATAAAGCTTAGAATCAATGTTAATGATAAAAATATTAATAAGTATTTCATATATTCACTCCCTGTATTATGTTGTTATTCCGATCTAAGGGCTTCAATGGGGTTCAGTTTTGCCGCCTTATATGCAGGAAAGAGTCCGAATACAACTCCCACTAAAAGCGATATACCAAAGGCAATGGAAGCCCAAGTTACAGAATATACTGCCGGTACTAAACCAAGTCCGCCTATTACAAATTTTATTATGGCAAACCCAAGGGTTACTCCTAATAAACCGCCAATGCCCGTAACGACTATAGCTTCTATGATAAATTGTGTCAGGATATTTCTTTTTTTGGCACCAATGGCTTTTCTGATACCTATTTCTTTTGTCCTCTCTGTGACTGATACCAGCATTATATTCATAATACCTATACCTCCTACAATAAGAGATATAGCTGCGATACCTCCTAATACCATCATAAGGCTTCCTGTCACCTGATCCAAGGTTTCAAGCATTTGGCTTTGATCAAATACTCTATAGGCATTTTCACTTTTATAGATTTTGAATAAAAAATCCTTTAGTTTCTCCATGACTATACTTACATTATTAGTATCTGTTGCTTCTACTATAAAGTCTCTTATAATGGAAGTTTCCGCTATTGCTCTAGTTGCCGATATGGGTACAATTATTTGATCATCATCGGAACGAGAAGAACTGTCGGCTCTTTGTTCTAAGACTCCAACGATTTTAAACACATGTCCATTGATTTTAATTTTTTCACCTATAGGATTTTTGTCGTCAAAAAGGTCATTTAGTATTGTTGTTCCTATTAATGCAATATTTTGTCTATAATCAATATCCAGATCAAGGACAAACCTACCTTGGGATGCATGAACATTTCTAATGCTTTCATACTCAGGTGATGTGCAAATTACCGAAGTATCCTTATTATTGGTACCATATTTTATTTTAGCATTTGTTGTCAGTTGAGGGGCTACAGCTTTGATTATTTCCTTATTTTCATCGGAGAATGCTTTTAGATCATCGTAGGATAGATTTCTATTGCTGTTTCTTCCCGTAATATTTATTTGTATCATATTTGTACCCATCTTTTGTATGGAGTCCGTTATACTTTTTGTACTCCCTTGAGCGAAAGCTACCGCAGATATGACGGAGGCTACGCCGATTATTACACCAAGCATTGTGAGAAAGGACCTGCCTTTATTGCTTTTTATGCTTTTTACAGCCATTTTATAAGCTTGGAAGAATCCCATTATATCACCTGCCTGTCGTCAATTATTTCGCCATCATTTATTTTAATAATTCTTTTGGAATTCATAGCAATGCTATTATCGTGGGTTATGAGTATTATAGTATTGCCTTGCCCATGCATATCTTTTAAAAGGTTGATTATTTCTCCTCCGGACTTGGTATCAAGATTTCCGGTCGGTTCATCAGCAAAAATAATAGGAGGATTGTTGATAAGCGCCCTTGCTATTGCAACTCTTTGCTGCTGGCCTCCCGAAAGCTCAAAAGGCTTATGATGCATCCTTGCGTCCAATCCGACGAGTTCCAATGCCTGTTGCGTTCTTTTATGTCTTTCTCTAGCATGCATTCCTTGATATATGAGGGGGAGCTCTATATTTTCAAAAGCCGTTAATTTTTGTATAAGATTAAAGCTTTGAAAGATAAAACCGATTTTCTTATTTCTAATCTCAGCCAATTCATCATCATTTAGATTACTTACTTCCATATTATCAAGTATATAGGTTCCGGATGTGGGAATGTCAAGGCAGCCCATCATATTCATCAGTGTGGATTTTCCTGAACCTGATGGGCCTACAATGGCTACGAATTCATTTTTCTTTATTTCCAAGTTAATATTTTTGATAGCCGATATTTCTATATTACTCATTTTATAAATTTTGTTCATTTCATGAATTATTATCATAGCAGTTACCTCCTAGGTTGTGCAGTGTTCATACGCATAGGCATGCCTCCGCCATCAAAGAAGCCCCTTTCTTGCGCATTGTTGTTTGTGGAGGTGCTTCTGCTTAACTGAGGAAGAATAACAATATCTCTTTCCTTTAATCCATTTAGGATTTCAATATTTTCTTCATTATTTATCCCTACTTCCACCCTCTTAATTACTGTACCGTCATAATAACCGCCTTGGATAGTTTCAGCAGGATCTATGGCTTCTTCCCTTCTGCTTTCCTCAATGTTAATATTTTGTTTTTCGTCAGTATTTCTTCTGCGGTCATGCCCTTGGTTTTTATTAAGCTCATTATTTTCTTCATCTTTTCTGTCTTGTCTGGTTTCTGTTTTATTTCCCACATTATTATTCTGAAAGACTTCATTGCCTTCTTCAGCTAAAACATATACGATATTTGTATTGCCTCTTTTTTGCACTGCTTCTATGGGAACAAAGAGGGTATTTTCTTTTTCATCTATGGTAATCTCGCCATTTGCATTCATTCCAACCTTGAGACGATTGTCGGATTCGTTTAATTTTATTGTTACAGGATACACAGCTACACCGCTATTTGAAGTTCCTTCAAATGCTATATGGCAAACCGTACCGGAGAGTGGATTTGTCGTAGTTTCCGGCAAGGCATCTACTGTTACGCTGACACTTTGACCTTCTTCTATTCTTGCAATATCCAATTCATCTATTGGAATTTGAAATTCCATCAAGTTATAATTAACAACTTTAAAGACTGTTTGTCCGGATTTAACTGTATTGCCTTCTTTTATTTCCTCCAGATTTAAGGTTCCGTCTATGGAAGAAAAAATTTTATATTTTTCAAGCCGATTCAATGAATATTCCAATTGATTGTTCATTTCCTCCAGGCTTAATCTGCTTGTTTCTAGGTCTATAGATTTATCATCGTCATTTGTTATTTTTGCCAGAAGCTCTCCTTTATTTATGTATTGACCGGAAACAAGGTCAAATTCATTGATAATGCCTGCAATATCTGATTTTAATGTTACCGTGTCTGAATATGATAATTTGGAAGCCTCGTGACTTTTTAAAGTTTTTCCCTTTACTATGATTTCGGCACTTCCCATCATAGAATCATCTATATCCCCCGTGTTTTGAAATGTGAATTCAATATTATACAGCTGTTCCTGTTGTTCGTCATCAGGTGATTGACTTATATAAGTCACATTACCGCTAAAACGGTGTATTTCATTTAATTCACTATTAAAAACATAAATATTAGCTTTTTGGTTAATCTCAATTTGGTTCCTATAAGAATTTTTAAAGGGAAGCAGCAATTTAAAGGAGCTTTTATCAGTTATTGATAACAGAGCTGTGTCTTGACCTAAATTATCCCCATTTTTAATCTTTATATCTGACACTTCTCCTGATATGGGAGCTGTTATTTCACTGTCTTCCAAGGATTCAAATAATTTGCTTTTGGACAACTCTCCTTTGGCAATATTGTTTTCTTGTTTTTTAATATCAAGAAGTGCCTCACTATTATCAATTTCCATTATCAGGTCTCCTGCTTTTACCCAATCTCCGTCTTTAAAGTAAATCTTTTTAATTGAACCTTCTATGTCTGAGGCTACGGTGAGGGTACTTGCTGAACTAAGTGTGCCGGAACCGTTTATAGTAATTTTCAAATCACCTCGCCTTACTTGGGCAGTCTGATGTACAAATTCGTTATCTGTTCCATTTTTTTTCTTTATATAATAATATGTAGCAGTGAGTACAATACAGGCTGTTAGTATTAAAGCTGATATTTTCATAAATCTTTTCTTTAATTTTTTGCTTTTTGTATGATTGATATTTCTGACCAAATCCATTTTTATACCCTCCTGATGTATTAGAATTATAATTACCTAATTTAATAATATTTCACAAATCTTAAAATTACCTTAAGGTTTTGTTAAGTTTTATAGTATAGAATATAATTGACTGCTTTTTTATCATAATTAATTGATTCTATAATATTTCAAATTTGAGGTGTTTTTTATGAAGTTACTACTTATAGAGGACGAAGTCACCTTATCCGATGCCCTAGCATATCTGCTTAAAAAAAATGGATATTTGGTAGATACAGCTTATGATGGTATAACCGGTGGAGAGATGGCGGAGACCGATGCTTATGATATTTTAATAATTGATAGAATGCTTCCGAAAAAGGAAGGGACACAAATAATTAAAGAGTTAAGGGACAGTGGAATCAAGACACCTACTCTAATATTAACTGCACGGGACTCAATAGATGATAGGGTGGAAGGTCTGGACGCAGGTGCAGATGATTATTTAATAAAGCCTTTTTCTACTCAAGAACTATTGGCAAGAATTAGAGCATTATCAAGAAGATACATAGATAACAGTGATGGAGAGAATTTGACTGCAGGAAATGCAATTTTTAAACCTTTGCATAAGGAAATTATTGTAGATAATGAAACTATAAGATTAACATTGAAAGAAACTCAGATTTTGGAAGTTCTTTTCCGAAATAAAATGAATGTACTGACTAGAGATCAGTTTATAAATAAAATTTGGGGACTTGATTCCGATGTGGAGATGAATATTATAGAAATATATATTCACAATCTTAGAAAAAAGCTTGTGCCCGAGAAATGTGATTTCACTATTGAGACTGTAAGAGGTATAGGATATATGCTTAAGGAGGGCAATGATGTTTAAAAAGCTAAGGCTAAAACTAACCTTGATAAATATACTTGTTACCGGGCTTATACTCGGGTTTGTATTTTTAAGCATATACCTGCTTATGAATAAAGCTTTAATGATGGATGCGGAAAGAGCAATTAATTTTATTGCGATGCAGAATAAAGGCCCCGAAAGGCCTAATCCTCATATTGTCAGGAGAATGGCTCAAAATAGCTTTACTCTTACCTTGGATTCTCATGGCGAAGTTATTTTTAAATCTCAATCTATGGAAGTAGAAAATAAAGAAACTCTGATTAATAAAATAGAAAAGTTTAAAAAAGATAAAGGAAATATAAAAATAGAAGGTGAAACCTATAGGTATAAAAAGTTTGTTTCAATGAATGATGAATATGTTACATTAGCATTTCTTAATATTCAAAATGAAAGGGATTTTCTTGCCCATCTGGCTATGGTTTTTATCGTTATAGGTATAATAAGCATTTTTTTAACCTTTTCCGGGAGCCTTTTTTTGGCTGATAAAGCACTTGTGCCTATAAAGGATGCTTGGGAAAAGCAAAAGAACTTTATAGCCGATGCTTCTCACGAATTAAGAACACCATTGTCCTCAATTCAGACAAATCTCGAGGTACTATCTGATAATTTTGGAAAAGGTGTAAAGAGTCAAAAAAAGTGGCTTGATAATATACAATCAGAAAGCAAAAGAATGACACGGTTAGTCGATGATTTGCTTATCCTTGCAAGGGCGGATTCTCGCCAAGAATATATGAATAAAACCCTGTTCAAACTGGATGAAGCAATGAAAAGGGCGATTGCACCATTTGCTCCTATCGCAGAAAAAAAAGGAATTAAAACAAGTGTGAATATAGATAAAGAAGTTGAATTCACAGGGGACGAATCCCGTATAAAACAGCTAATTGTAATATTACTCGATAATGCAATTAAGTATAGTGGGGAAAGCTGTTCAGTCGAAATTAATTTGGAGGATTATTTGAATAACATTATAATAACTGTGAAGGACACGGGAGAAGGGATTTCTGATGAAGATAAAGTAAAGATATTTGAAAGGTTTTATACTGTAGATAAAGCCAGATCTAGAGAAAGCGGGGGCTTTGGCTTAGGA
>CAYXUX010000098.1:0-7169 GCA_964468275.1 uncultured Clostridiaceae bacterium | reverse complement strand
TCTGAACAATAACATATTTTTTTGTAATTTTTAATTTTAAAGAATTTTATGCCTTTAAATCCTTTAATTAACGTCGCTTTTTTTTTATAATTTTTAATTTTATATGCAGAATAATATAAAGAAAGATTTTTTCTTTCCCATTATTTAAGAAAGGAGTAATTTAATGAATAAATTTAAAAAAATAAGTGCAATTATCTTATGTATTATCTTAGTATGCGGTTGTGCGCCTCAAATGCGTAAGGTTGTACCACCACAAGGAATAAAGAAACCTCACGTTCCTTTAAGACGTCCGGAAATGGGCGGCAATATTTTTGACGGTAAAATTTCTGCTTCCTATGAAAGAACAGATGTAAGCTTAGGCAAAGTAACAACTGCAAATGCAGCGATAAAGTCCGGGCCCGGTGATAATTTTGCAACTTTGGGAACAGTATCGATGGGAGATCAACTTAATGTATATGGCAAGGTTAATGATTGGTATTTAGTTAAACTTCCTAATTCCAGTTCTATTGGATGTATTAAGGAAAGTCAGCTTAAACCACATATTACAAACCTTGGACTAAAAAAGATACCTAATGTTCCTCCGCCCACAAATAATGGGGCACAAGGTACACCATCTACGCCTAATGTGCCCGGAAGCCAAGGGACGCCAAGTACTCCGGGAGATCAAAATATACCAAATATACCCGGTGCTCCGGCACAACCTGATACTACTTTCCCGGGTCCGTCAAATACAACGGGAAGAGAACCGAATGCCGGCAAAAATGAAGACACATCAGGCACAGGCACCATGACAACAGAGGAAAAAAAGATTCTTGACTTATGTAATTCGGAAAGGTCAAAAGCCGGTGCTCCTGCATTAGTAGCAAATAATGATTTAACAAAGCTGGCACGAATGAAATCAAAAGATATAGTTGACAATAATTACTTTAGTCACCAATCTCCCACCTATGGGTCTCCCTTTGACATGATGAAAGAACACGGCATAAGTTATATGTATGCCGGTGAAAACTTGGCTCAAAATTCTTCCGCTGATAAAGCCTTTAATGCTTGGATGAACTCGGAGGGACATAGAAAAAATATTTTAAATCCAAATTTCACTGAATTAGGCGTGGGGATCGCTCCCAAAGGGGATGGAAGTTTCATCTATACACAGATGTTTATTGGCAGATGATGAACATAAAAGCTGCGTGAAAATATCACGCAGCTTTTACATCGCAAAACTTATGCTATTTCATGTTTATACAGAAATCCCTTCTGCTTTAGAAGCTTCACTGATAAGTTCTTTTTCAGAAGCCGCTATTATTACCGCACATGCAGCATCACCTGTTATATTTATTGATGTTCTTGCCATATCCAAAATCCTGTCAATGCCTGCAATAAGTGCTAATCCTTCCAGCGGAAGTCCGACAGCTTGAAGTACCATGGTAAGCATGATTAGCCCTGCCCCCGGAACGCCGGCAGTTCCAATGGAAGCTAAAGTAGCTGTTAATATTACTGTAACTTGTTGACCGATTGTAAGATTAAGTCCATAAACTTGTGCTATAAAAAATGCACAAACTCCTTGATAGAGGGCAGTTCCATCCATATTAATCGTCGCACCCAGCGGTATAACAAAACTGGATATTGATTTAGGAACACCCATATCTTCCGATGATTTCATTGTAAGAGGTAGTGCCGCCGCACTGCTGGCGGTAGTAAATGCTAGCATAGAAGCCGGCGAAATCAGCTTAAAAAATTTCATCGGACTGTAGTTAGCAAAGATTTTCAATGTCCCGCCATATACTAATATAGCATGCAATAAACAACCCAGATATACTACACCGATAACTTTTAATAATGGAAGCAATACTTTTGGCCCGTGAACCGCAACAACAGGTATAATAAGTGCGAAAACACCGTAAGGTGCAAATTCCATTATAGCTCCCGTCATCTTATACATGGCTTCAGCTAATCCTTCAAAACCTTCTCGTAAGGGTTTTCCTTTTTCCCCCACAGCCATTATGCTGGTTCCAAGCATAATAGCAAATACAATAATTTGAAGCATATTGCCGTCAACTACGGCTTTAAATGGATTAGTGGGCACAATGTTCAGCAGTGTGTCGATAAAACTCGGTATTTCTTTTGCATCTGCGGCAGCATCTACAGGTATCGTATATCCTGCTCCGACTTTCAACAAATTAGCAAGTATTAGTCCTAAAATTACTGCAAAAGCTGTGGTTAGTAAAAAATAAGCCAGTGTCTTGCCACCGATTTTTCCGATCTTTTTTACATCTCCCAGCCCGAATGTACCGACAACCAGCGATGCCAACACTAAAGGTACCACTATAAGTTTTATCAGATTTAGGAATAATGTACCGAAAGGCTTGATAAACTTGTCGGCAATTTCAGGAGAACCTTGAAGCAATATCCCTACAAAAATACCTGCTATTAAAGCAATGAGTATTTTGGTAGATAGGTTTAACTTTTTCTTCATAATAACATCTCCTTCCTAAATTATTAATATTATGTAAAAATAAAATTATGCTATTACTACTAATTATGGTATAAAATTGAGAATTTGTCCAATAATAAGTATTTTATTATATTGGAAAAAGCGACAATTAAGTATATAATATTTTTGATATTAAAATTATTATTTATAATCAATGTATTAATACTAATGACTTGGGAGGTTAACATGAGACTCAGAACAAAACCCAAAGCTTTAAATACCTTATTAGAAAATCAAGATATCGTAATATTTAAACCAAATAATAATAAGGGTAAATGGAATAAACATTTTAAAAATAAAAATCCGATTTATGTTGAATTAGGCACGGGAAAAGGGAAGTTTATCATAGAAAGTGCGAAAAAAAACCCCGATATAAATTTTATTGGTATTGATTCAAAAAATGAGGTTCTTTATATGGCTTTAAAAAAAGTCCTAGAAGAAAAGCACCTTCCAAATTTGGCTTTTCTCCCTTTTAATATTGAAAATATTGATGAAATATTTGATTGTAGTGAAGTAAATCGTTTGTTCATAAATTTTCCCGATCCTTGGCCAAAAGCCAGACATGAAAAAAGAAGACTTACCGCTGTTAGATTTTTGGAAAAGTATAAAGTTTTTTTAAAAAAGAATTCCTTAATAATTCTAAAAACAGATAATAAACCATTTCTTGACTATAGTATAGAACAATTTAAATCGGCAGGTTTTGAAATCATCAACACGACTTACGATTTAAAAAGTGAAAAGGATATGAAAAATATACTCACTGAATATGAGATGAAGTTTATGGAAAAGGGGATTAAAATAAACAGGTTGATTGTTAGATATTAACCGAGGAATTTCTTTCTTGCTACACTGAACATTTGATTCATAAGCATAAATCGTCATACGGGAGTTTAATTGACTTGTTTATCGCATATAACAAAAACAATCATGAAGCAATAAAGTATGTAAAACATAACAATAAATATGAATATAATCAACCTTTTCCACATATTCATAAATCAGGTAACAATCTTATCTTGTATGGTATTTAATCTTATACTATATAAAGGCAGCTTTAAAATCTTAATAAACATAAGTTTTTTTAAAACAAATTGTAAATATTACAAAGATTCTATAGCAAATCCCACATTGCCTTTTATCCTAGGATTTTAATTAGATAAATCAATATCTGCAAAAATAATACCGTCAATGATACCATTCCTATATATAGGGCTGGAAATAGTAATATTATAATTATTTGTTATGATAGAAATATATTCTTTACTAACATAGAGTTTTCCTGCCATGGCTTCTTTAAAGTACTGTCTTGCAGAAAACTGCCGTTTAGCCTCAGTTTCAGGTAATTCTATACTCGTACCAATTATCCATCCCTCTCTATCAACTAATGCAATTAACTCAATAAAATCAAAAGCTTTCTGCTTATTATATAGATAGTTCTTTAATTCACTGGTTTTAGGATTGATGATTTCGCTAGCCTTTACTATCTCACTGACTAGGGCTTTGGTCTTTTCAACCTTCTCTTGGATATCGTCAGTAATTTTAAACCCCGCTGTAAAGTTCTCTATTATACTATTGCTGTATTGTATAGCATTGTTTAAAGTGACTACGGAATTGTACATGGTTTCTATTATTGATAATTGTTCCTGAGTTGACGCGGTTATCTCCTGGGATACCGCAGCATTTTGCTGTGTTGTCTCATTTATTACTTGTGTTGCCTGAGCTATTTCTATCAGGTTTTCTTTTTGCCTTGCTGTCATTTGTACTATTGCTTCCGCCGCTTTTCTGTTTCCTTCTACGGCATCATTGATTGCATCTGATTTCGATAAGGCTTTTTTAGCATAGACTATATTATTTCCTATCACATCTGTTTGATTTTTTATATTTACTGTTAATCCATCTATTTCTCCTATTATGCTATTCACCAAATCTTTTATCTTCTTTGCCGAGGATGATGAGTCATCTGCAAGCTTGCTTACTTCACCGGCCACTACGGCAAATCCCCTTCCCGCTTCCCCCGCTCTTGCCGCTTCTATAGAGGCATTTAAGGACAGCAAATGGGTTTGGGAGGCTATTTCTTCTACAGCCTCGGTTATAACGGATATTTGTCTAATGGTCTTGTCCAAATGTACCATATCGCTTAGCACTTTATCATTATAATCCTTGATTTCCTCCACCTTTTCAAAAGCTTCACGAAATGTTTCAAAGCTTTCGTCAACAATAGTCTTCGAGTCCTTAGCCACTTTAAGGGATAGATTAGCATTTTCAAGTATTTTTTCTACATCTTGACTGAAGACTTCCATATTATTGCTGACTTCCCCGGTGGACTCCGCTTGGCTGTTTACCGCTTCTGCAATATTTTGTGTTGTTGTTGCTATTTCGCTTGCTGTAATCCTAAGACTCTCTGCTTGAGATTTCATGTATCCGGCTTCTTTATCCGTTATTTCCGATGTATTTATGTATTCGCCTACAAGCTTTCTAATCTTTTCAAGGTACTCGTTTATCTTTTCTCCTACTTGATTAACGGAATTTACTGTGGATTTTTTTATATTTACGTTCAGTTGTCCCTTTACTATTTGTTCGAAGTTATCGCGTAAAAAGTTTATTGCCTTGTTAAAAGATAAAAATAAAAAAACCTTTATTAATATAATAGCTGCAATCAGTAGTGATAGGTACATTATATTATTTCGTAAATATATTGCCGCAGCTCCCAATATAATACTTAAAATAATATTGCCCCATATAACATTATCCATATTTTGAACCTCCACTGCTAATACTTTAATTTTCCCATATGGGTTTATATTAAATATACCAATATTGACTAAATTAATCAATATTTCAACATTTTTCACTTTATAAAATAAAATTGATAGTTCAACTCATACTTTAACTATTTCCGATAAGCAGCTTATTATATTTGCTACGATTGCTATTCCATATTTATTTACTTTTCGCTTATATTAATATCAGCCATAACTATACCGACAATTTGCCCCATTTCATATAGTGGTGTCGCAACAGTTATATTATAATTATTTGTCTGTGAAGATACATATTCTTTACTAACAAAGGTATTACCTTTTATCGCATTTTTAAAATAGGGCCTTGCACTTCTGTCTCTTAACTCCTCCGGCAAATCAATAGTTGCACCAATCAGATGTCCCTTGTGATTTATAACAGCCATTAGCTCGACATAGGACAAGGTACGCTGTAATTTATTCAATACATTTACAATACGTGTTTCATCCATACTTATCAATTCTTCCGATTCATTTACCTCAGAAAGCAGAGCCTTGGTCTTTTCAATCTTCTCCCGAATATCGTCCGTAATTTTAAATCCCGCTGTAAAGTTCTCTATTATACTATTGCTGTATTGTATAGCATTGTTCAAAGTGACTACGGAATTGTACATGGTTTCTATTATTGATAATTGTTCCTGAGTTGACGCGGTTATCTCCTGGGATACCGCAGCATTTTGCTGTGTTGTCTCATTTATTACTTGTGTTGCCTGAGCTATTTCTATCAGGTTTTCTTTTTGCCTTGCTGTCATTTGTACTATTGCTTCCGCCGCTTTTCTGTTTCCTTCTACGGCATCATTGATTGCATCTGATTTCGATAAGGCTTTTTTAGCATAGACTATATTATTTCCTATCACATCTGTTTGATTTTTTATATTTACTGTTAATCCATCTATTTCTCCTATTATGCTATTCACCAAATCTTTTATCTTCTTTGCCGAGGATGATGAGTCATCTGCAAGCTTGCTTACTTCACCGGCCACTACGGCAAATCCCCTTCCCGCTTCCCCCGCTCTTGCCGCTTCTATAGAGGCATTTAAGGACAGCAAATGGGTTTGGGAGGCTATTTCTTCTACAGCCTCGGTTATAACGGATATTTGTCTAATGGTCTTGTCCAAATGTACCATATCGCTTAGCACTTTATCATTATAATCCTTGATTTCCTCCACCTTTTCAAAAGCTTCACGAAATGTTTCAAAGCTTTCGTCAACAATAGTCTTCGAGTCCTTAGCCACTTTAAGGGATAGATTAGCATTTTCAAGTATTTTTTCTACATCTTGACTGAAGACTTCCATATTATTGCTGACTTCCCCGGTGGACTCCGCTTGGCTGTTTACCGCTTCTGCAATATTTTGTGTTGTTGTTGCTATTTCGCTTGCTGTAATCCTAAGACTCTCTGCTTGAGATTTCATGTATCCGGCTTCTTTATCCGTTATTTCCGATGTATTTATGTATTCGCCTACAAGCTTTCTAATCTTTTCAAGGTACTCGTTTATCTTTTCTCCTACTTGATTAACGGAATTTACTGTGGATTTTTTTATATTTACGTTCAGTTGTCCCTTTACTATTTGTTCGAAGTTATCGCGTAAAAAGTTTATTGCCTTGTTAAAAGATAAAAATAAAAAAACCTTTATTAATATAATAGCTGCAATCAGTGATACCAGAAATATCATATTTTCTCTCATATATACCGCCGCAATACCTAGTATGATGCTTATAAATAAATAACCCCATATTATCCTATCCATGAATATACCTCCAACTTATTTTTACAAAGTAAGCTTGTTTTTAGAAGATTGAGATACCTTTACATTAATTATACATAAAAAATAGACATTATGAAATAATTTTGTTTATATATCGTTGAACTTTTACATAAA
>CAYXUX010000097.1:0-7261 GCA_964468275.1 uncultured Clostridiaceae bacterium | reverse complement strand
TAAACTTTGCAACTAAGGGTAAAATAAGTATAAAAGGATTTGATTTTGGAGTGGATAGGTTATTTTTAATTAATCTATTATCATCTAAAAAAATACAGTAATAACTTTCCATATTTCATCAATTGCTACATGCAATTATTGAAATTTATTTGAAATAGTGAAAGGGTTCGTTATAAAAACCATAAAATTCAAAAACTCTTCCCTTTTAATAACAAACCCTATATAAATAGTTTTTTCTATATTTTATATAGCTTATATAAAATACAGAGCTATAAAATAATATCTATTCCTTTTATAGCATAAAGCCTACGTCAATTCCCACCTTTCTTTTTTCTTTACACTTTTTTATAGTGCTTTTGTATATTATTCTTTAAAGTCTTAACTTACTTTGGAAAATGCAGAATAATCTCTTTTTTTTCTTTTTGTCTGTATAATAATAAATATTATAGTTGCGGCAATTGCAATGATAAAATAGACTATATTTAATAAAAAGCAGTAAATAATGAATGTTAACCCTCCAAACAAGGCTATAAATCGTTCAGTTGTGGTTGTTTTCAATCGAAAATATCCTAAGTTCGCAGATTGTAATAAAACGCTCATTAAAATAATTGATATGAGGGCTAAAGTTGCCTGTAAATATTGTGTAGATTCTAGGATTAAACTAGGGCACCATATAATGAAAAATGGTAAAAGCCAAGCCAGCCAGCCAACCCGCACAGCCTGTATTCCAGCTGTCAAATAAGAAACATTACAAATTGGCGCTGCAGCCACGGCAGTAACAGCAACCGGCGGTGTCATTTGTCCAAATACTGTGAATAAAAAAATAAAATAATGTGCTTGCAAAACTGTACATCCTAAATCTGTAAGAACTGATGCACACATCATAGAAACCATCATATATGAAGCAAAAGGTGGTACACCGCATCCAAGTATAATAGTAACAATAGCTACAAGAAATAGTGCAAAAGTCAGATTTCCATTAGCCCAAGTAATAAGCATAGATGGCAGCTTATTACCGAGATTAGTTACCTCAAATGCACCTAAAACAAGACCAATCGCACCACTGGCCATAGCAATAGTTGCACCTGCAATTGCTCCAGCTTCACATGCTTTGATCCAGAATTTAAAAGGTTTACGTGTTTTTTTCTGAAATAGACTTAGTACAATTACAGAAATACAAATCCAAAAAGATATCATGCGCAATGAGTAAGACATGATTAAAAGAATTATAATAAGAGCTAAAGGTACCAAAAACATATAACTTGTAGATATTAACCCCTTAATATCTATTTTTACCTCTTCTCCTAATTTTTTAATTCCTATCTTTTTACCAGCTAACACAACATATACACCTAAACAAAAATAATATAATAAACAAGGTGCTATCGAAACGAGACAAATACGTCCATAGGATATACCTGTATACTCTGCCATAACAAAAGCAACAACACCCATAATAGGTGGTACAATTAAAGCACCAGTCGCTGCAGTAGTCAAAATGCCTGAACATTCCTCTTTCGAATATCCAGTGCTAGTCATCAGCGGAACCGTGAAAGGTCCGCAGATAGATGCATTAGCCATTCCAGATCCTGTTACCATGCCCATAAGTCCACAAGAAAAAAGTGTTGTAATACCAGCTCCGCTAGCAGCTCTTTTCCCTATAAGCTTACTAAGTTCCATAAAAAAATTTGTGCCACCTGATGTGGCAAGAAATTCACCGAATACCATAAATAGGAATATGTAATTTGCTGATATCCTCATACAATCACCAAATATTCCACTAAAGCCAATACTAAATTTGCTTATTGCAGACTTGTAAGATACTGCAAAATGCCAAAATGGGTATGGAAAATTATGCCCATAAAAGGTATAAACTATAAAAATACCAGCTAAAATTATGAGTACCCAACCAACTGATCTACGACAAGCTATCAGAACAGCAATAATGATTAGTGTCCCCATAATAATATCTAAATTTGTATTAATTCCAACTCTGTTTAGCAAATCTATACTATTTATGAGTACATAAATACACCCAAAGCTACCAGCTAATAAAACTAAAGTCAGATAAAAACTGTTTAAAATTTTTTGACTTTTCTTTCTTTCACTCTTGAATTCTTTCCTAATTTCAACAAGGATAATGATTGTAAGTCCAAACAACAAATGTAAAGCTTGATGTATATACACGTTTAGAAACAAAGTTTTAGCATATATTAAATGATATAAAACCATAACTACACATAAGCTAGTAATTATATTACTAAGAGCATCGATCAATTTTTGATTTTTTGTTATAGAATGTATTTCCCCGTCTTTATCCATAACTTTAATTTGAGATTGTTCATTCAAAATAATGCCTCCCTTACACTTTTGCCGTACTGCTACGATTAAACTAATATAAAGCTTATATCATAGCAGTACGACATATATACTTGTTAAGCATAAAATATTATAACCCTGCAAAAACAAAGATACTAATTGAAACTACCATCTTCAAAATTATCCCATAGTCCTGTTTCTTGAAAATATTTAATAGCACCGGGATGGATATCACTTTCATTATCTGCAATAGCAGAGAGCATAGAAACCATAGTATCTGCATCTAAATGCTTCAAATCATTATAATAATCACCTAAATGTTCAATGTTTTCACAAAGTGTCTTTGTAATTTCATAGACAACGTCATCATCCATATCAGCCCAACAAACTAAGCTACCAGTGACAGCACCATATACACCAAAAGGCTTTGTTTGTGCACTGGATAAAGACCCAGGTACCGCAACAACAGGAACATAAGGCCAAAATTCTTCAAAACCTACGTCAACAACGGCTTGTGTGATCAATTCGGGAGGAATATCAATAGCCCAAACTTGATTTTTTCTTGTTGCTACAACTTCTTGCAGCGCAGAAACTGGAATTAAAGGTTTGTCAATGTTTGTTGACATAGTACCAAAATACATACAAGCATCAACGAGCCCATCACCTAAAGCATCAAATTGATCTGAAAAACCCATTATTTCTATTTTTACATCTATACCCATATTTTTAAACATTTGTTTGCATACGGTTAATGGCAGTGAGTCAGAAACCATTGCAACGGTTTTCCCATTTAAATCTTTTAAGCTTTTGATATTCGAATTAATTGTGCAAAATCCATTCGTGCCAAAACTGAATCCGCCTATAAGCCGCATGTCCTTAACAGGATCTTCACCTTCAAAAGCGGCAGCACCATTTTTTGCACCCCTAAAAGTAGCTGCTGAAGCCATAAATACTGTATATGTCCTGTCATTTTTTTCAAGCATTTGTGTAATATTTGCTTCTGTGGCTGCAGTACCAATTGCTGACATGCGAATCCAGTTTGATTTATTAGTTATAACCTCACCTATTGCCGTAGCAATATAAGAAATAGTTCCGGAGGGCCCAGCTAGCAGCTCTATATCCATCGGACTATGGGTAACACCATTAGAGCCTGATTCTGGTTCTATAGGGACTTTTGTGTCGCTTCCCTTTTGATTGACGCAAGCAGTTAAAGTTAAAGCAATAATTAGAGTCAGTATAAAAATAAATATCTTTTTCATAAATACCTCCTATATATTTAAAATATTATTGCCTACATACTAATGAATTTTGCATCATATAATATAATCTCTTATAAATGTTAACTATAGTGATTAAGCCAAGCAGATACTAAAACATCTTAATTATAAATCTCAGTATTCTGCATGGTTAACCACGTCATTTCATATAAGCAGATTAAATATAACTGCCGTCATATTTTCCTTCTTTATACATTTTAACAATTTCGCTAGCAGCATTTCGCGGAAATGCAGTTCCAAGAGCCCAAGGAAACATATGATGTACCCAAAGATGCATTTTGTTTATATAACAATAGTAGCTGTAAAGTAGATCGGCAAATTCTTCTTTTGTATGAATAGAATCAAATGAATCACAAATCTTATTATAGAAATCCCATATCTTAGGCATATTAAAATTATATGCAACATATTCAGCACATACCGCAGCACCAAATTTAAAAACATCTTTGCATTGTTCTAGCGTATATACAGGATTTGGCTCTTTCCTCTCAGCACATTCAATAGCATTAAATATACAGTAAATCCCAAGTGCACGAATTTCACCATCCCCAAACACCCACGTTGCAAAATATTGATCATATGCCCCTGCACCACTTTCAACTATTCCTAAACGGAATTTTTTTAGCTCAATAGGCTCTTTGAGCCAAATTAAACTAATTTCCTTTTCAATAATTTCTTTTACATCTTTCCAATTTGTCACTTTCTTACCCTCCTTTCTTATTTCTTACGTCGAAAAATGACTCGTAAAACTTTATGGGTCAAATAGTTGCTATTCCAAACAGCTTCTCCAGCTTTGCCGAGCCTTTCTAAATCTTCAGGTATAACCTCAGCAAATTTATTAACCTTAAGTGTTTCCGTAGTATAACCGTGTACTATAATTAGCATCTGTCCGACATTAAAGAAATAGATATCCCCAGGTGCTCTATCGACCATCCATTCCCTTAAAGTGCTCCTAATTCTTGTAGCACAATAAATCACTTTCCCAGAAATCATACCATGCTCTTGCACAGTTTCGATTGGTAATGAATCCCACACGACATCGCAAACACCAGGTGCCATATCATCTCTTAGATTAGCAGTAACAGTAATTCCCAATTCAGGCCACTCAATTTCCATTTGCCTTACAGAAGGTTTTATCATAATTAATCCTCCAATCATATAATAATTAATAAGTATTCCATCAAGTAACAATGATAATTATATCAATAAAATATACTTTATATTATGAGTCTCATTAATGGCACATTATTTGATATATTAGCTGAAAGCACTAAAACTTTCCATCCCTGTGCTTTTTCAACATAATCCGTTATTGCTTACTAAAACCGAACATGCGTTTTACCTAGGACTCTTCTTTTAAAATTACGGATTTTGTGATACTTTATTTATCTTATAAAATTAAACCATCAATTCATCGTAATCATATTCAAAACATAACTTACCAATATATTCAAAGTTATTAGCTCACTGTAACATATATAATTTTTAAAAAAATTCAACTTTCAACAAATCTAACACATTTTAATATACTTAAACTCTACTTTATTTTTTCCAATGTTGCTTGAAAATGTCTAAGAATAGGTGGCTCCCAAGTTATATAGTAACCACTCCTTAATTCTTCACGTTTTCCCCACACTCCCTTTATTGATTCTATTACCATATCGTAATGTGTTTGTGTATAAACACGTCTTGGTATTGCCAAACGTGTAAATTCATTTATGCTTTTAAGTTGTTTACCAGTATCGGGATCGTTCCCTATCATATAGGATCCTATATCACACGAACGCAATCCACATTCCTTGTACAATTCTATGCTAAGTACCTGACCAGGAAATTCAGTATACGGAATCTGGGGGTAGAATTTGGCAGCATCTAAAAAAACACCATGACCGCCAGCAGGAGCTTGATATGGAATTCCAAGTTCATCTAGGCATTCACCGATGTAAGCTATACTACCCAAACGATATTGAAGCCAGTTTTCATCCAACCCTTCATACAAACCAACAGTTAATGCTTCCAGATCACGTCCATTTAAACCACCATATGTGTAAAAACCTTCAAATTCAATACATGCTGCTTTTACTTTCATCACAAGTGGTGAATCAGCATTTTTAATACCTACAATTCCCCCCATATTGACAATTGCATCTTTTTTAGCAGACATCGTAAACATATCAGCACAATCGAAACATTCTCTGACAATTTCCTTAATGCTCATATTTTTACAAGATTCCTCACGCAATTTGATGAACATCGCATTTTCTGCATAACGTGCAGCATCAATGCTCATAGGGATTCCATATTTTTTACAAATTTCGCCAACATCACGTAAATTGTGTAATGATACTGGTTGCCCACCACACGAGTTGTTAGTAATCGTCATAACAACAAGTCCTATATTTTCTGCCCCTTTGTCTAGTATAGTTCGTTCTAGAGATTCAATATCCATATTCCCTTTAAAAGGGGTTCGCAACTGGGTATCAGCAGCCTCGGGGTTACAGCACTCTAGGCAACGGGCACCAGCTAATTCAACATGAGCACGTGTAGTATCGAAAAATAAATTTGCTATCGCATATTTTCCTTCACTTAGTATAAGTGGAAATAATACTTTTTCTGCAGCACGACCTTGATGAACAGGGCAAAAAAATCCGTAATCAAAGATATCAGAAAGTGCTTCTATTAAATTATAGTAACTTTTTGCACCAGCATAAGCTTCATCCCCGTTCATAATTGCAGCCCATTGGGCATTACTCAAAGCATTTGTACCGGAATCAGTCAATGCATCCACATATACATCCTCACCTTTCAGGCGAAACAAATTATAGCCCGCTTCCCTAATTAAATTCTCACGTTCATGCCGAGTTGTCATTTTAATGGGTTCAACCATCTTTATACGATACGGTTCAGGAATAAATTTAGCCATTTTTCTCCTCCTATTTAATTAAATGAATAATTGATCTACTTGTTAAAACCTTAATACTTTCTCATTTTCATAGATAATCATTTTATCAAAATCTTTAATTAATTATAGTAAACAATCATATTTACCAATATTACTTCCGATAAGCAATCTCTTTATTTAAACATTATCACCCCCTATTGCAAAACTAATATTATGTTTGTTAAACTATACCAATAATCTGCATAAAATTAACCGCTGTAATACATCTTTTCGATTTGATTTTATTAACCTAATTGGCACTATCCATCTCGCTAATTTGCTTTAATTGATACCATGTAATTTTAATAACACCGATGAAGAATAATTAATATTATTGTAATTATTTATTCATAGCATCACACAAATTAAATATACTTAGCTTGTAACATCACTGCCATTATTAAATAATATTTTAACAGTGTTCTTACACTTTTTTGTTTACATTTGTTCAGTTATGCTCAGATACGCATTTTTAATAAGTATTTTTGAAGGTTCAACAAGTAAATAAAATCATGTATACCTTATGTATACCTTATGTATATTTAATAGTATTCGACATAAACCACAAAATTCCTTCTTTTTTAAAAAATTTAAAACTTTTATTTAACAGCTTTAATAAAATTAAATAAAGACGATACATAATAGAATAGCTATAGCATTAAACTGATATTGTCAATTCTCAAATTAAACTAGGAAATATTATCAAATTAAAAAAGACTAATAC
>CAYXUX010000096.1:0-7311 GCA_964468275.1 uncultured Clostridiaceae bacterium | reverse complement strand
CCGGTGCAGCAGTTTTCCATTGAAGCATAAGATCCTTCGCTATCGCTCAGGATGACGTTACGGGTTGCGCCAAAACTCATGTCATGATGTATATTATCTCTTCTAAATTAATATTAAATTATGCTATAATCTATATTAATCGTGTTTAGAATAATTTAATAGTGAGGTACTGACTATGTCCAGATATATTAGAAATATGAATGCATTATCAAAAACGGAAAACGATTCCCTGAGGGAAAAAAAAGCATGTGTAATAGGATGCGGAGGGCTCGGAGGTTATATAATAGAGATGCTGGGAAGGCTGGGTATCGGTACAATTGTAGCTGTTGATGGGGATGTCTTCGATGAAAGTAATTTAAACAGACAAATATTATCCCAAGTATCGAATATAGGAAAAAACAAAGCCAAACAAGCGTTTAAGCGCATGAAAAATGTAAACCCCGATATTACAATCATTTCTATTTCAGAAAACCTTACGGAAAAAAATTATAGATCCATATTAAAAGGGTGTCATATTGTTGCCGATGCTTTAGACAGTATTGATGATAGATTATTTTTGCAAAAATGCTGCGAGGAATTAAATTTACCGCTTATTCATGGTGCTATCGCAGGTTGGTATGGCCAAGTAACAACTGTTTTACCGGGAGATAAGTCTTTAGACAAAATATACTCAACCCATAAGGATATAGAAATAGAAAATCCCCTTGGCAACCCATCATTTATACCCGCAATAGTTGCCTCGATAGAAGTATCGGAAATTGTAAAAGTTTTGATAGGCAGAGGGGAATTATTAAGAAATAAATTGTTGTTTATTAATTTACTTAATAACAGTTATGAAATTGTTGAATTATAGCAATGATGCCGCTTCTTCGTCAATAATCACTGTTAAATCTTGATGCAGTTGCAGAACCGATGCAGGTACTTTAGCTGTTACGGGCTCTTTTAGAGCCTTTTTGATTGCTTCTGCTTTTGCCTTACCGCTTGCTAACAGCATTATTTTTTTACAATGCATAATGCTTCTTATGCCCATTGTTATTGCATACTTAGGTACTTCATCTATACTGTTAAAAAACCTTGAATTGGCTTTTATAGTTTCTTTATGCAACTTTACTCTATGTGTTATACCGGGGAAATGATCTGCCGGTTCATTAAATCCGATGTGACCGTTATTTCCGAGACCTAAGACCATCAAATCTATTCCGTCCGCTTTTTTAATTTTCTCTTCATAATCTATACAAGTTTTATAAATATCCGTTGCTTTACCGTCAGGAATATTTGTTTTATCCTTAGCTATATCAGTATGATCGTAAAAATTATCCAACATGAATTTATAATAACTATTAGGACTGCTTTTATCTAAACCTTCATACTCATCCAGATTAAAAGTAGTAATATCACGAAAAGACAGAATTCCATATCTGTACATGGAAATAAGCTCTTTGTACATACCTATCGGAGTGCTTCCCGTAGGTAATCCCAAAACGGCATGGGGTTTTACCTTTACCAAGTTCGCTACATTTTCTGCAGCTAATTTACTGAGTTCTTCATAAGATTTTGTTATTATCAATCTCATTTTTTTCACCTCAAATATTATTTTACTACTTTCATTTATAAAAAAAAGACTTTTTCATTAAATTTTAAAACCATAGTAAAAATATATACTTACTTTATATCTATATACAACCAATTGCCGGATTTATACCTGTAAATCATCAAAGCCGACTCAACTAAATATTGAAAAAATGTGGCTATCCAAACATAAGCTATATGACCTTCAATTAAAAACACTATAGCAAAAATAAGAGGCAATCTTACCAAAAAATTAGTTATAAGGGAAATCCTATAAGGTCCTTTTGTATCTCCGGCACCTTTTAAGACACCGGATAAGGTCATGGCAACAGCTATGGGTATTTGCTCAAAAGCCGCAATCCTTATACATATAGAAGCTAAATTAACAGTGTCGATATCATTGCTGAAAGCTCTCATAATATAAAAAGGAAAAACATAAAAGGCCAAGGCAACAATTCCCATAAGCACTGAAGAGAAAAGCAAGCACCTTTTGGCAACCTTTCTTGCCATATCATGGTCTCCCGCACCGAGGCTTTGCCCTACCAAAGTTGTAGCCGCCACGGCAAATCCGAAACCGGGCATAAAAGAAATGGATTCCGCCGCCGTAGCTATAGAATTAGCCGCAAAAGCTATGGTACCCAAGCCTGCTATCCAAAAAGACGATACCAATCTGCTTCCCTCGTTTAAAAGCTCCGATAAGCCTGCGGGAAAACTTAGATTGACTAAAGTCCTTAAGGTATCCCTTTGAAAATTGAATAAATTTTTCTTCCTTATTTTTATTCCGTGAGTTCCCTTTATCAGATATATCAGGCATATAAAAAAACCTACCGCCTGAGCTCCCGCAGTGGCTATAGCAGCGCCCTTAGCACCCATGGCGGGAAAACCAAATTTACCGAAAATTAAAATATAATCTGCAACAATATTAAAAGTATTAGCTACCAAAGCGGCCAGCATGGGAACTACAGTATTACCTGCAGCTCTGAGAACCGAGATTGTAATAAACTGAGGTATTACAAAAAACAATCCTATAAAAACAATCCTTGTATATAAAGTGCCTATATCAATAACTGCTTGGTCTTCCACAATAAGGATAAAAATAGGTTTAGTAAATACAATCCCCAAAACGCCTATAATGAATGCCAAAACAGTGCCAAGGCTTAAAGAAAGTCCTGCAATATACTCCGCTCTTTCCTTATCCCCGGCACCTATATTTCTCGCAACCAAAGCCGTAGCACCAACACCTATAGCACCTATTATATGGGCAATGGTAAACATCATTGATGCACCCAGATTCACACCTGACATATCTGCAGGGGTGAGTCTGCCAACCATAGCGGTATCTACAGTCCAAACCAGAGTATGCAGCAGCATCTCCGCTATAGCCGGTAAAGCCAATCTAAATATCTGTCTATCTATATTTTCTTCTAATGACATACTTCCTCCACTAGTGAGTATAAGCAAACCAATGATATTTATATATTGCTTGTACTATCAATTTTTTTACTAACATAAACGCTTCTCACTGTAACTGCAGACAAGACAAAAAATCCACCTATAACAGCGCTTAGACTGGGTAATTCCTTTGCAAATAAGAATACCCAGATAGGATTCAAAATAGGTTCCACAACCGTAATAAGTATTCCTTCTAGGGCGCTGATATTTTTTAAAGAAAGAGCAAAAAAAATATAAGCGATACCTAACTGAAAGACACCTAATAAAACTAAACCGACCATACTCCTTCCGTCAGGCATAGAACGCAAAATAAAAGGCAATGCAATAATAAAAGTAATAATATTGCCCAAAAGCGCAGTTTCCACCGGTGACTCATCTTTTTGGAATCTCAATGCGATGGTTACAAAAGCTAAAAAGAGACCGCTCAAAGTAGCAAGAACATCTCCAAATAAATTACCCGTTTTTAGACCGTCAATAAAAAACAGCAGCATTCCTCCAAAAACACATACAATAGTTAGCCAATCATACCAAAAAATATTCTCTTTTAATATCCATGCGCTTAACAAGGCTACAAATATAGGAGCTGTATAATGAAGGATTATAGCATTGGCGGATGTAGTCAGTTTATTACCTGAGACAAACAAAATAACTGCAGCCGCGTAAGCGAGCGCCCCGCCTATTTGCGCTTTTGACATAGTAATTTTAGGCTTTTTCACATAAGCCAAAATCACGAATGCCGCTATAAAACTTCTAGTACCTGCAATGGCAATGGGATTCCAATCAACCATTTTTATTAATATACCTGCAGTACTCCATAATATTGATGCTATAATTAAATAAACTATAGCCTTTACTCTTTCATTTTTTACTTTAAATAATTTCATATTCCACCTCATTGATACTAACCTGATTATGTATGGTTTATTCTATTACGCCTATTGGAGGTATGTACCATATAAAAGTTTTCCTACGCACCCCAATACCTTTTATAAAAATCTTCAGCATTCCTATAACAGACTGCTTCTATTTCATTAGTCGAAAAACGAGATTTTTCCATAGCCTCTATCAATTTTGGCATATCCTGAGCCCCGCCAATTTCCAGTTCTCCATCCATACCGTCAAAATCAGTGCCTATACCAACTACATCTCTTCCGCCTACTTTAATAATATGTCGAATATGCCTCAACATACTTTCCGTAGTGCTTTTTTCATCCTCTTGTAAAAAACCGCCGTAAAAATTTATTCCGGTTATGCCTCCTTTATCAGCCAGTTTTTTTATCATATCATCGGTAAGATTCCTCGAATGATTGCAAATACTTCTTGAGTTTGAATGAGTCGCCATAAAAGGCCTTTTACCATGCTTGTACACATCATAAAAACCACCGTCCGATAAATGTGATACATCAACAATGATTCCCAGATTATCCATCCTTTCTACGGTTTCTATACCAAAAGACTTTAGCCCCATGTTTTGGTTTTTAAATTCGTAATTAGGAAAACCTATAGAATTTTCATAATTCCAAGTGAGAGTTATAGCTCTTACACCTTTATCATACAATATATCAAGCCTATTTAAATCATTATCCAATATACCGCCTTCTTCAATTGTTAAAAAGGCAGATAGTCTTCCTTCCTTTTTATTATCTAAATATTCATTATATGACTTGGCTAAAACAACTTCATCGCCATAGCCCCTAATTTCCCCATGAAACAATTTAATCATTTCCAAGGCATCATTAAAATAGCTGTCTGTTATTGATTCTTTACCTAAGTCTACATAGCATGCAAACATTTGTGCCAAATAATTAGATTTTATCAACCTTTTTAAATCAACATGACCGTTGTTTTGATATAAAGACTCGCTGTCGTCACCACCGATTTTTAATAGATATAACCTAAGTAATGTATCCACATGAAAATCTATAAAAAACAAACTATCATCTCCTCTAATTTCATTTGATTACATCTCTTATTTAACCACAATTATCTATTGTAAAGCAAATTTTATTCCCCTGCTTTTTTACCTTTATTCTACCATCTGCTCCCGCCTATTTTTCTAAACAAGGATTTGCATGCTTTTATATTTCCATTGCCCGCAATAAAGTATTTTGATATAATTGACATATATAGGAGAACGCTTTAAAGCAGAATAAATTTGAGAGGAGAATTATATGTTTGTAAAAAATAGAATGACTAAGAATCCGCATATAATACCGTCTGATACTACTATTGCTGATGCGGTGGCAATTTTTAGAGAAACCGGTTTTAAAAGATTCCCGGTAGTAGATGACGGAAAACTTGTCGGGATACTTACAAAAGGCGATATCCAAACAGTTTCCCCTACAAAAGCTACATCTCTGAGTATATTCGAAGTTAATTATTTCCTATCAAAAATAACAATTAAAGAAGCAATGACCAGAAATCCAATTACAATTGATGCTGATTGTCTACTTGAAGAAGCCGCCGTGAAAATGAGGGAAAATAAAATCAGCACCCTTCCTGTTTTAGAGGAAGGTAAACTGGCAGGTATCATTACTGAAAGTGATATTTTTGATGCTTTTATTGATTTATTAGGCTTTAAAGACAAAGGAAGCCGAGTGACTATAGAGGTAAAAGATGTCCCCGGCGGAGTCAATGAAATCTCTGACATATATTATTCAATGAATGTTAATATAACCCATATGGCCATATTTGCCGGAGACGGCTTCAGAGATGTCGTTGTAAGAGCTCCTATAAAAGATATAACTGAAATAGAGCGAAAGCTAAATGAAAAAGGTTATAAGATAAAACACGCTTTAATAAGTAATGATGATTAAATAAAAATGAAACCGGTTGCCCTGTTTTGAAGCAAGGCGGCCGGCTTTATTTTTTTGATAAATTTGTTAATGCAATTACTCCAAGAGGTCTTTCTCACTGTAAAAATTAACGAAAACATTAACACGATGACAATAAAGTGATTCTTTCAATGGTTTCAAGATTTTTAACCTGCTTTCCAACACTTTGCAATCAATTTAATAAAAAAGTATAATCTATGCTATTTATGAAGCTTAACAATCCAAGCATCTTTTATATAACTTCTAACAATAATACGAGACAAATTGAACCAACTTGTACAATTATCTAGAATTATAGAATCCCCGGTCACAACCCTTTCCATTTTAGATAAAATAGAATCCGGATTCCTAACCAATTCAACTTTAGTGGGTATATTCCAAAACTTTGCAGACTCAAAAATCTTATCCTTCAGCCTACCGGAGTTTGAAACGGGTTTATCTAAAAAGAATTTGACCTCAGGCACACTATGCTCATTTAAAACTTTACCGATAAGCTTTAAAGCCATATCCGTTTTATCAATAATCCTATAGGTGCCCCTTAAACCTGCTAAATCTCTTAATACATCATCCTTACCCAGAACGAGAATACTCCCCGATAATGCAACTTCAAGATTTATTATAAGATTAAAACCGTCAATATATATACATCCATCACTTAAAAAGTCCAATGGAAGCAAGCTCGACTTTCTTTTTCTGTACTGAGTACTTGTAGCTGAAACTCTTTTTAATGCCAATCTCTGCCTTGATGACAACAGATAGTGATTCCCGACAAAATTTGCTGCACTGTCTAATTTATAATCCCTATCTATAAGCCATTGGATTTCTTCTTGTGCAATTTTTAGATATTTAATAGCTTCATAGGAAAAGAATCTTTCATCTTCGGGATCAAACCCTCTCCTTGATTCTTTTGTACACATACAAAATACCCTTTCATTAATCCAGCCTTAGAATTTCACTATTAGAGCAAAATCTCTTCTATACCTTTTCTTGTATCCGGTTTTTCTCTTTCTTTCAGATTTTCCGGCAGTTTCTCCTTATCACCGGGTTTACCTAATGCTACTATACATATAGTTTCGTATTCATCGGGAATATCAAATACTTCTCTTAGTCTTTTTTTACTGAACCCGCCCATTGCATGGGTGGCTAATCCTCTCCTATGAGCTTCCAAAGATAAATACCCCCACGCTGTCCCCGTATCAAACATATTCCAAAAATTTTCCTTTAGGTTATAAGTGAAGGCCTTCTTAGACAAAACTGCTATAAGTACAGGTGCAGAATTTGCCCATATTTGATTTCCTTCAAGTAAGATACTTCTCATTTTCTCCAGTTTTTCATCATCATCAGCTATTATAAATCTCCAAGGCTGCTCATTAAAACAAGAAGGTGCAAATGTAGCAGCCTCTATAACCGCCATTATTTCGTCTCTGTCTATCTTTTCTTCGGAAAAAGCCCTCAT
>CAYXUX010000095.1:2955-7455 GCA_964468275.1 uncultured Clostridiaceae bacterium | reverse complement strand
CATGAAGAATGGGATACTTTTGAAGAATATGACCGGAGTAAACAGTGGGATGAATCCGGCTGGGATTAATATGAATAAATATAACAAAGGGAATAAATGCGGTTCAGAACATGCAATTATGTACTATTTGTGTGTTGTGTTAATGAGGAAGGTGGCAATAATATGATATATTTATTTCAAGGCTTTTTGTTAGGCTTGGCTTATGTAGCCCCTATAGGAATGCAAAATATATATGTAATAAATTCGGCTATCCGATCAAGAAAGTTCAGGGCCTACCAAGTGGCTCTTATAACATCGTTTTTCGACATTTCTTTGGCATTAGCCTGTTTTTTTGGTGTAGGTTTGATAATGGACAAGATACCTTTACTTAGATATTTTATTATGGCAGTAGGCTCCATTGCTGTTATTTACATAGGTTATAGTCTTATTAAATCTGTTCCAAGTATTGATGAGGAGGTAGATGTAGATCAACCCATAGTAAAGGTGGTATGGATGTGCTTTGTTGTGACTTGGCTTAATCCCCAAGCACTTATTGACGGGTCCCTTTTATTAGGAGGTTATAAGGCATCCTTACCTTATTTTGCATCAAGGTTTTTTATTTCCGGGGTGGCTACAGCATCGCTTAGTTGGTTTTTGATTCTCACTACTATAATAATAGTGTTTAAAAAAGCTATAGGTGATAAAATATTGAGATATATTAATATAGTTTGTGGAGCTATCATTATTTTCTATGGATTGAAATTAGGATATAGCTTTATAAAACTGCTTTAGTTAATAAAAAGAACAAAGCGGTAATTACTGAATAAAACATAAATATCGGGTTCAATATCACATAATTCTACTAATGCAGCTTTAATAATTTAGTAAATTTACTTTATCATATCGTAGTTTTCCTATATCTATGATATTTTACCCATCAGAATCCCATCCAAAGTAATTGCCGGAACAATGCTATTAGCTAAGGTAGATAAAAAACACTTTGATTTTAATATTTGCATAGTTTCTACTGCAAGATACTATATATTAAGGTAGGTATAATTCCTTAGAACTCAATATTCTATCCATTTCATCAAAATGTCTTATTTACTTTATTATTGGGGCTCATTGCCATTAGGTTCTTGGATAAGCATATAAAAGAAAAAACAGCTAAAAATGCAGTATTAGCTATTATTGTATTGTTAGCTGTGACTATAGCGGCTACAATCAGATTTACTGAATATCTCTGAAAAGATGTAAAGGGAAACGTCCCCCTGACAGATTTAAAAAATTATAAAAAAGGAGCGAAAAATCTTGAAAAGAAAAGCGGTTTTTATGTTTATTCTGATTATTATGTTATTCCCCATTATACTGACGGCTGAAGAATCAGCAGATATTAAAACTGAAATTATAGATGTTTCAACAGTTGCAGATTTTAGAGCTATACTGGGAAAAGATGAAAATGCCCATATACGACTTACGGGCAATATTATTTTTAACACATCCAATGCTGAGGACAGATCTCACGGCGTCACCCTTGGAAACGAACATTATACCATCGATTTAAACGGGTTTAAAATTGAGTATAACTACATGGCACCTCATGGAAATGAAGACGGTTCTCCCGTCGTAACGGGCTTTAGCAAAAGCTTGACTATAAACGGCCCCGGTTCAGTTGTCGGTGGCTTTGCTTCTTTGGAAGCAAGCAACAGAGTTGGCGTTGTTACACTAAATGGAGGAAACTATAAAGCTGTTAGTGGCTCGGGAGTATGGATGAACAATGGATTTTTAATTATCAATGACGCTAATATAACAGGAAATTTCGGAAGCATTTCTCATTCTGATGGCATTATTATTATTAATAGCGGAAATGTAAAAAGTATAAGACCACCAAGCTTTCACGGTCCTACATCAATGTACGGTGTTATAAAAGATGGCATATTTACCGGAAACGCAACTATAGACGATATTATTTTAACTGGCGGAAACCTCACAATAAATAAAAATTCTATATTAAAAACAGTTCGCGGAGGAGGGCTGGTAGTCGAAAGCCTAACTAATAACGGCAGTTTTATCTATGAATCAGGTTTAAAAAGTATCAGTGGTGAAGCGACTATAAAGGGCGAATATTCTGTCACATTTGATAGAGATTTTACTTTTCGTACGTTGGAAGTACAAGAACGTAGCAGAATGCATATCCAAAATGGTGCGATTATAACAGTTACGGAAGCTTTTATAAATGATGACGGAGGTGTATTTTGCGAAAACGGGGAATTGGTATTATTAGGAAGCATTGATAATAGAGGTCATGTAGAAGGCGTACCCGGGCTTTCCGAATTTCACAACGGGGAAATGAGGGAAGGAGAAGAAAGGGATTTTACAGAAAGCATAATAGCGGCAGAAAAACTTAAAGAATTGGGACTTTTCCAAGGAGTCGGCACTAATCCCGACGGCAGTACCAATTATGATTTAGGAAGACCGGCGTCGCGGCCGGAAGCATTGACCATGCTTATTCGTCTTTTGGGAAAAGATGAAGAGGCCATGTCAGGAAAATGGTCTCATCCTTTTACTGATGTTCCTGATTGGGCTGACAAATATGTAGGCTATGCTTATGAGAATAATCTCACAAAAGGTATTTCAGAGACAGAATTCGGCATGGGAGCAGTAAATATTGATATGTATCTTACTTTTGTTTTGAGAGCTTTAGGATATACTGATGAGGACGGAAAAGATTTCACTTGGGATGATCCGCTTAGATTAGCTCAACCATTGGGTCTTGCTCCCGACAGTGTGAATAGAAATATTTTTTTACGGGGGGATATGGTGATAGTATCCCATGCTGCCATATGGACTAATCTTAAAGATAGTGATGAAATACTTCTGCATAAACTAAAAACAGAATAAAAGTTATAAGTGTACCATCAAATGGTAATCATAGGCTTATCGTAATATATAACCTTTAAAATCATATAATCACGCTCATTATTTTTATTGAGCGTGATTGTATTTTTATAAATGGGACAATAGCATTAAAAAGTGCTATAAAGTATCTATTATTATTTTAACTGGAATACTAACAGTTCGATTATTTGCGAGTAGAATGCTTATAAAAGGCATACTAAATAAGGAACAAAAATGATATAATAAGGAACGGATAAGGAACATTTAAGACGATTAAGGAACGAATGGAGTGTTTTAATGTTTAATCCTAAATTTAAATATACAGACAATATTGTATCTGATTTGGGGAAAATTGAGAGATATAGGACAATGTTAGATATGAGTATAATAGCTCCATCTATAGAGACTAAATTTAGAGAACAGGCAAAACTTAAAATGATTCATTTTTCTACTAAAATAGAAGGTAATCCATTGACTTTGGAACAAGTGGATAAAATTATAAAAGAGAAGGACCGCGTATTTAAACATAGATCCGAATTAGAAGTCAGGAACTATTGGGATGCTTTGGACTTCTTAGAAGAGCAGAAGAAATTAAATATGCCAATAGATGAAAAATTTATTAAAAAGCTTCATGCAATAATAGAAAATATAAATCCGGGAAGGCAACCAAAGGAAAGCGAATATAGGGAACCAACAGCACCCGGGGTTTTATTTGCAGTTTATGATAATATAACCGGGGAACCGGACTATATTCCTCCTGAAGCTAATGATGTTCCTGTGCTTATGAAGAATCTTGTGAAGTGGATTTTAAAGGAAGACATATTGCCTATTCCAATAAAGGCTGCCATACTATCGTATCAATTTCTGACAATACATCCTTTTAATGATGGTAATGGAAGAACGGCAAGGGCCTTAGCCACATATTTATTATCCATTTATGGATATGATATGAAAGGATTTTATTCTATGGAAGAATTCTATGCCATGGATTTGGATGGATACTATAAAAATATTCAAATGAAACTTCCGGTTCTTTATTATGACGGCAGGAATGATCCGCCAAACTTAGCACCTTGGATTGAATATTTTGTAAGCATTATGGCACTGGCATTTGAGAAGGCTGCAAAAGAAAAAGCCGAACAAGCTGAAATAGAAAAACAAGAAGCCTTAGCAAATATACTAATTACTTCAGGATTTAATTTTGACGGATATAATATTACTAAATATTCTGGATATATCTCAGGCGATGATGCAGTAGAAGTTGATCGGGATATTGCATTTTTCGTTGGTAGCACTGGTGTTGCTGATAGGTTGCTGGAATCACTTACAGTAATAAGGCGTAATGCTCTTAAAGAATTAAAAGAGGCAGCTTTTGACTTAGGTTGTAATGCATTTATAGGTGTTGATTTTGACTATTTGACTTTAGAGCCTGAAACTATTAATATTACCGGCGACACTTTATATTAACCATATGTTTTTTGCGTAACTGCAAATGGAAATGCTGTTATAATTGAAAAAAAGTAGGATTAAAGTCTTTGTTGGTTAGTATAGAAAGAGGTATATCTCATTAGAAACTTATATAGGTATTGTATGTTTCATAAATAAATTACAAACAAAATGGGT
>CAYXUX010000095.1:0-2855 GCA_964468275.1 uncultured Clostridiaceae bacterium | reverse complement strand
ACAGATATGGCATCAGTACCGCCGGAACTTATGGGGAAGTTTAATCTAATATTTCATTAGTCACCGAAAAATGCTGTATTTAAGCATAAAGAAAATTATTATTCTCCCAGTTGAAACAGTTCCTCTACAGTGGTATTTAGCAATCTTGCAAGCTTCATGGCTAACTCTAAAGAAGGATTATATTTATCATTTTCAACAGCAATAATAGTTTGTCTAGTTACATTTAATTGATTTGCAACATCTTCTTGCCGGAGTCCCATTTTTGCACGTAATTCTTTTATTTTATTCTTCATTTTTACTCATCTTTCGTTTTAAATATAACTGACTTGAAAGTAAAATTATATTTTGTGTTGTTAATAGAAAAAAGGCAGGATTTTCACTAAAACTTCCTACTTTGATAAAATCATATACGATCCATATAAGTAGAAAAACAACAGTATAAAGCCAAGCCAATCTAATAGCTTTTAAAGATATAGCCATTTCCATTTCGTCCATTTTTCTCATATCTTACACCTCCTGAGATGTTAAACCTTCTTTACATCAAGTGTATTGTATAGAACAGGAGATGTCAAGAATATTTTACATTTATTTTGAGATTGCTCTATCTACCGGAGGGACGGCAGACTGTGTGAGATTAATCAGAGAAAATAGACCCGGAGCACCTGCTTATCATCCAAGCATCTTAATGAAACTATACCTATATAGTTATCTGAACGGAATAAGATCTTTAAGAAAATTAGAAAATGAAAGCAAGCGGAACATTGAACTCATGTGGCTACTAAAAAAATAGAAGAAGAGTTAAATGAATCGAAAGAAACTCAAATATCAACAGTTGATCCAGACTCTAGATTAAAGGAAAACAAGAAGAACGGATTAGAAATGGGATACAATCTTCAAATAGCAGTAGACTCAAAGAATAAATTAATACTAGATTTTGACGTAACTAAGAACCCGGCAGACCAAGGTAACCTTAATTCAATGTCCCAAAAAGCTAAAGAAATACTTGGGAAAGAAGAAAAAGAAGGAATAGAGGTCTTGGCGGATAAAGGATATTACCAAGGGAAAGATTTAAAAGAATGTGAAGAAAATAATACAACAACCTATGTTTCAAAACAAGTATATGCTAATGCAACAGGGAATAAAGAATTTTATACAGACAAATTTATATACAATTACGGGCTAATTCTCCCCTAAATTTACTCAATAAATTAAAAATTGCATAATAGGCACTTTAATATAATATTCGTATACTATTAATTAAAAAGCTGAGCGATTGGCACACAGTCTGCCGGTTCTTCCGTGCTATTTTGAATTAGGATATTTTTTTATAAAGTTGTTTTAGTTAAATAAAAAGAACAAAACGATAGTTACTAGACAAAACATAAATATCGGGTTCAATATCACCTAATTCTACTAATGCGGCTTTAATAATTTAATAAATTTATTTTATCATATCGTAGTTTTCCTATATCTATGATATTTTACCCAGCAGAATCCCATTCAAAGTAATTGCCGAAACACTACCATCAATAAAGATAGATAACATTAACAAAGGTCATTTCTTAACCTTATTTCCGGAAGACATCGAACTATATTCTAACCTGTATAAAAAGATTAAGAATTAGTAATTTTATCATAAATATCTATAAACTTTTTATTTTTTCAACATACTATGTTACAATTAAACCAATGATTACCAGCCATAATTTTTATAAAACTTGACGAACTATGGCTGTTATTATTGTGATATCATAAAGATAATGCCGATAAGAAGGTAAAGTTAATAGGAGGCACATTAGTGAAAAGAAAAGAATACAGTGCCGGAATGGTAATGTTACCATTTTGGTTTTTGGAATTTAAAAAAATGATAAACATGCTGAATAAAGGAATGACATTTGATGAGATAAAAGAATTAAATATAAAAGAAAATGTTTTTTCAGCAAATAGCGATGCAAGAGCTGTAAGTACTTTCAATACCGTTTCAAGGCGTGTTAAAGCATTGGATTCGACTTTTTATCCTTTGTTTGAAGAATTGGACATAGCAAATCAAAAACTAATCACTCTAATTGCCATTATGGAAAGCGACACCTTATTCTTCGACTTTATGAATGAAGTTTACAGAGAAAAACTAATTATAGGTATTAACGAACTTTCAGACATTGATTTCAGCATCTTTTTTAAAGACAAACAATTGCAAAGTGACCGTGTTGCGAAATGGAAGGACTATACCCTTAAACGCTTGGGGAGTATTTATAGAACTGTCTTGATGGAAACCGGTATTCTTGAGCGAACACAGGGCAGTAATAAAAAAATTATTAAACCCATTATAGATCAATCTTTAGAATATAAACTCAAAGAATGCGGCATGGAGATGACTCTCCGTGTTTTGACGGGGGTGAGATAATGGGCAGCTTGGAGGAACGCTTGGACAAAGTTGAAAAACTGATAAAAAAAGAAAGTTTCCGTCAAAATAAAGGCTTAGGCAATGAAGTGGGATATTATGTATTCGATTATCCTGCAAAAGATGAGCTTTTAATAAGAGAGCGCATTGCTTATATGAAAAACAAGAATTCCCGCGGGACGGACGGATTTGACTTAATGGTTTTTGACCTGTATGACCTTATTATAGATGTTTTAGAAGCGGAAGGCTTCTTGGAACAGTGTTTTCGCTTTGAAAAGAAAAACGGCTTTGAGAGGATAGTCAATGCCGTCGGCAACCTTTTGCAAATGGACAATAATGAAAACATCTTATCAAAACACATACACGACAACACTCCGGAAAATGCCGTAATTTTTCTTATAGGCATAGGTAAATGCTATCCGATTTTGCGTTCTCATAAAATACTTAATAATTT
>CAYXUX010000094.1:0-7497 GCA_964468275.1 uncultured Clostridiaceae bacterium | reverse complement strand
TAGTAGACGAAGAAAAAGCTGTAGCAGCAGGATTTGTCGAAGAAGCTCCTGAACTAGTAGAAGTAGAAGTTAAAGAAGCTAAAGCAATTGGTAATGCCGCAGTAGACGTTAAGTTTAAGGCGGAAATAGGGGAGGAAGCTGAAAATCTTGATAACTATAGTATTAATGGACTTGAAATATTAGATGCTGCACTTGTTAGTGAAAAAGTTGTAAGGCTTGAGACTGAACCTATGTCTAAAGGCAAAGTTTACTATCTAGTAGTCGGAGAAAAAACTGTTAAATTTACTGGCATCGCTAAAGTTTCAGGTGGCCCTGAAATTGATAAAGTTGAGGCACTTGATGTAGAAGAAGTTGTTATAACTTTCAATAAAAATGTTGATTTAGTCACAGGTATGGATATTGAAAATTATTCATTAACTGGGAATGTAGAAATAGTTAAAGCTGAAGTTGATGCTAAGAAAGTTATATTAACAACAGAGGGATTACAAAACAAAACAAAATATACCGTTAAAGTCACAAACATAAAGTCTATTGATGGTGTAGTTAAAAAATCTGCTTCAAAAATTTTTACCAGTAAATATGATTTAACTGCTCCTGGAATCAAATCAGCAGAGGCACAAACTAACCAAAGGGTAGTAATTACATTTAATGAGGAGGTTACGCAAGAATCTGCTGAAGATCTTGAGAACTATGCTATCAAACTAAACAAGACAGATGGGGAAGAACTAGAGGTATTAGAAGTAATTTGGGATGACGATGATGAAGATAATGTAGAAATTGTCACAGAAGCTATGGAAAAGAATAAAGAATATAAAATCTCTATAGTCAATATTTCTGACCAAAGGAAAGTTGCAAATATAAATACAAGGGCGATTACAAAAACTTTCAAAGGTGTTGGAGAAGATACTAAAGGACCTAAATGGGAAAGTCTAACAGTTCTTTCACCCACGACAATTTTAGTAACATTCACTGACGAAAGTAAAATTGATGAAGAGAGTGTTTTAGATTTTAATAACTATGAATTAAAAGACTTAGATATAGAAGATATAGAGACAGTTACAAATGAATGGAAGACCTTTAGAGCGAAACTTACTGTGGAGGAAATGGAGACCGGTAAAAATTATGATTTAAAAATAACGGATATTCTTGATGAATTTGGTAACTCCATGAATGAGACTAAAAAGAGTGCAAGAGCTTCTGCAACTAGTTTTGCATCTGCAAAATTAGATACTGCAAAGGTGACCAAGAAAAACCAAATTGTACTTACGTTTACAGGCGGTGAACTTGAAAAAACAACTGCAGAAGATATAGCAAATTACGATATAACAAAAGGAATTGGTTCACCAATAAAGGCTAAATTAAAAGACGATAAAACTACAGTTGAATTAGAAGTAAATGACTTGATTAATGGATACGGTGATTATAAGGTTATAGTAGATGGTGTTGAAGACTTAGCAGGCAATGAGTTGTATTATGAAAAGAAAGCGAACAATACCGATAAGTGGGATAATTCTGCACCAGCTGTAGAAGATGTTGATCTACTTAATAGGTATGTTGTAGCATTAACATTTGATGAAAAAGTAGAATATGATCCAAGTGTTGAACTTTTATTATCTAATGACTTTGATGAGGAAAATAATACTGTTAATGATAACAGTCCTATTAGGCTAAAAGCTAAACATCTTACTGATGATGATACAGTCATTGAATTTAGTAGCGCTAATAAACTAAATGATGAAGAATATACCGTTGTAAAAGTTGTTTACAAAGATGTTTATGATGCTGAACATGATGGTGGTATTACAGACTTAATCGGTAACCCATTAAAAGCAATAAAGAAACTTGAATTTGTGTTTAGTGGCACAGATACGGAAGAAGAAGGACCTTATATGGATAATGTAGAGCAAGTAAATGGAGTTACATTTAAAGTTACTATGTCTACTGACGTAAAACTAAAAGATGGTGATCCATCTAAAATAGTGACAACCAATGGTTTAACATTTACTATTACTATTGATGCTGATGATGATGATGTTGTAAACTTTGTGGCAGACGATGCAATTGAGGAAGACGAAGAATATGAATTTAAATTTGCTACTTTATTTGAAGATTATCATGGATTTGCCGCTGTAGAAGACGATGAGGAAGCTGATAAGACAGTTCTTACAGGCGAATATACTGACGAAGATGAGCCATATATAGAAGAAGTAGTAGCAGTAGATAGAGAGACTATAAAAGTAGTATTTAGCGAAGATATTAAAAATCAAGATATTGCAGGGCACTTCAAATTAAAGAACTATGATTTAGATAGTAAAGAAATTGGATTAACTGCAGATGGTAGTAAAGTTAATGGAATAAAAGATAATAAACTATATCTAATTGTTCCATCGACCAAAGCATTAGAGTTAAGATATGAATATGAGCTTAAATTTGTTAAGGATAAAAAGATTTATGACTTAGCAGGCAATGAGTGGAAGTCTGGAGAAGAATTCTACTACTTCCAAGGAACAAACTTAGCAAAATAATTCAGATTTAAAAAGAGCCCCTCGGGGCTCTTTTTACTATGGGCCATAATCCTGTCGAGAAAGCAAAGCGTGAGAATAAAACCACCCGCTATGTAGGTGAGGTCAGAAATTACACAAAATAAATCATTTTTTCGTCATAATAAGGTTGTTCAAGCCAATTTATGATGAAAAGGTGTTTTTTATTTGCATCGATATAAGCGAATGAAATTCCTAGAAGTGATAGCTCAAAAGAATCAATTCGCCGTGCAAACCGTAAATGGCGAGTAAAAAGAGGATGTTTTTATAGATTAAATGAATTAATAGAAAAATAGAAGGAAGTTCCATATATAATGCAGAATAATAAATTATAATGTTTTAAAATCAATATAGAAACTATGTGTCAACTCAATATAATATTTGCCTTTATAAAGCTAATGAAGAAGGTACATCTGCCAATACATTTTCTCCCGACTCTGCCATAACGAGAGTAGAAATAGCGGCATTGATAGTTAGGACTCTTTCAAAAATAGATACCAACAGTGATGGAGAATTCACAGATGTAAAAGCCAGTGATTGGTTTTATAATATAGCCGGTTCAGCAAAGAAATATGGGATAATGAATGGGACAAGTACTACAACATTTGCACCAAAATTGAATATTACAAAGGACCAAATAGTATCAGTTGCAGCTCGTACTCTTAGAAATGAGATGAAATACAAAAACCCTGCAGAACCGGAAAAGATATTAAACATATATATAGATAAAAATAACATACCAAACTGGGGTACTATAGACATAGCTTTAGCAACAAGAGAAAATTTAGTAATAAAAAGAATAGATAGCGGATTCAATCCTCAAGGTAGCATGACCAGAGGGGATGCTGCAGTTATTCTTTATAGGCTGTTTAATAAGATATGGTAAAGATAGTAAGTATATTATGATAAACTTTGCTATAAAACTAAAACTTTAACGATTTAAGAAGAGGTATGATATGTATTTGGATAGCTTACTATTTCAAATAAGGAAGAGCTATATTTTATAGAAAGCAATATAGGAATAGGAAAAACCCTTGTAAAAAAACATGAAAATGTGTTGTAAATTATATGCCACTAAATCAATAGACTGACGAATAATTATTGCAAAAACATAGAACATATTACATTTTCCAGGTTATTTACTTGTAATATTCCAGAACATGGCATATAATTAATATATAACTATAACTTTCTTTAAATACTACATCTGGTTTATAGTAAAAAAATAAATTTATATTTATTATAGAAGGGAAGGATGTATATGAAGACTTTCAGGGAAAAATTTTGCAAAACCATCGTATTAACACTGACTTTTGTAATGCTGTTTGCAATAGCTATACCAGTAAGTGCAAGTGTATTTACAGATGTTCCAAGTAGTCACTGGGCTAATTCTGCTATTTTGGAAATGAAAGAACTGGGAGTAATAAACGGCTTGCCTGACGGCTCCTTTAACCCTAAAGGCAATATCAGTAGAGCAGAGTTTTCAAAAATTATCTCCGTTGCATTCGATTTGCCCACTATGGGTAATATTGATGTATCAACACTATTTAAAGATATACCCGATAATGCGTGGTACAAAGAATATATCAATGCGGCAGCGTCTTATCTTACATATTGGGAAAAGCCCGAAGGGATGTTTTTCAAACCCACTGAAAATGGTGTCAGAGAAGACATTGCTGTGGCCTTGGTAGTGGCTTCCGGTATAGCAGACATGCCATTGAATAACAAAAATCTATTACAAGAAAAATTTCATGATGCCAGTGATATCTCTCCAAATCTAAGAAATATAGTGGCCATAGCAGTAGAAAATGGACTTATAACCGGTATGCCTGACGGTACCTTTAAGCCTCAGGCTCCTATAGATAGAGCTTCTGCTGCAATACTTTTGTCAAGAACCTTAAATGTAAAACAGCAATTAGTTTCTCAAGGACAGATAAAATCAACAGTGGAGTCATCTGTACCAACGGTAGAACTATTAATACCTGAAGAAACAACCCAAAGTGCATTTAAAGTTATCGGTAAGACTCAAAAAGGCAATACAGTATATATAAATGGCAATCTGGCATACGTAGACTATGATGGCAGTTTTAGTCTGAATATTTTACTAAAACCCGGAGACAATACTATAATTGTCGAAACTTACAGCAAAACCGGACAAAAGACAAAACGAGAAGCTACTATCACATTAACCCATGGAGCAGGGCCGGTGATTACTGTTCATGCTCCAAATGAAGTCAATAAAGATAGTGTTGAATTTGTTGTAAACGTAGATGATCCCAATAGTACGGTTTTTATAAATGGAAATAAAACTGCTAAGGATCATAACGGTAATTTCAATGCAAAACATATGAATCTAAAAGAAGGAGACAATGTTTTTGAAATCAAGGCAATAAATAAGCAAGGAATTGAGTCTATTAAAAAAATTACAATAAAATTTTCAAAGCCTACTCCTGACTTTACAATATCAGCTCCTGATACTGTATATGAGAACAAAGTTTTATTACAGGGGAGACTGGGTGCATTTTGCGACGATATATATATCAATGGAATAAATGTGACAAGTATATTTAAAACATATTTAAATACGACTACCACAAAAGATAAGTATGAATATACTATGAAAGACCAATTAAAAGAAGGCGAAAACACAATTGAGATGAAAGCGGTAAGTACGGAAGGTGTTCCTATTACCAAGCAAGTAAAGGTTAACTATATTATACCCGGACCCAAACTAATAGTAACAGTTCCGGATGCAGTAACAGTCGATTATGTTGAAGTAAAAGGAAATGTTAAAGATAATGACGGAACAATATCTGTATATGTAAATGAAAAGCTTGCTTATTTAAATTGGAATAAAGAGTTTACTGAAAAAATACAGAATCTAAAAGAAGGAAAGAATACTATTTCAGTAAAGGCTACAAATAATGAAGGTAAAGAAACTATTAAAGAAGTAATCGTAAACTATCGAATACCCGGACCGGAGTTAACAGTCACAGTACCTGATGTTACTCATGATAAAGAATTTGTTATTTCGGGTAAAACAGATAAATCAGGTAATAATGTTTATGTTAACGGGTCAAGGGTTTCTTATGTGGATTACAATGGTTATTTCACTTATACGGTAAGACTGAGGGATGATCAAGAGGGAATGAATGAAATAGTGGTATATGCTTCAAATGCCGCAGGAAAAGAAACTACTGTTAAAAAGAAAGTGAAATTTGAAAGATTAGGGCCTGATGTTCAAATCATTGCTCCAAATGAAACGAAAAGCAAAAATACTCAGCTTATTATAGTTACCGACAGTGATAATATAGTATATGTTGATGGAAATAGAGCTAATGCTTCGGGTTATAGCAGTAGAAGAGAATATAGTGTAGGGCTTCTACCGGGTAATAACACTTTTAAAGTAGAAGTAATAAATACCTACGGTAAAAAGACTACCAAAACTGTAACGGTCAAATTGATTACTGAGGGTATAAAGCTCACTGCTATAACGGATTCCAATAAAGTCACAGAAGATGAGGTGACGATAACAGGAAACACAAATTATGGCAACAAGTTATATGTTAATGGTAGCTATGTATATCTTGATGAAAAAGGGGACTTTACCCATACGGTGTATAATCTGAATGAAGGTAAAAATACCATAGAAGTAAAAGCTACTAATGAAACAACAAATGAAAGTGCAAATAAGACATTAACAGTTATTTATGAAATACCTAAGCCTAAGATAAGCGTTAATATTCCTAAGAGTACAGCAAAAAGTGAATTGCAGATTAATGGCAATGTTGAAAATGCAGATACAGTTACTATTGACGGTGAATCAGTAAGTCTTAGCAACAATTTCTTTCAAAAATATGTGGATTTAAAAGTTGGGGAAAATATCATAGTTTTAATAGCAAAAAATGACTATGGCAAAGAATTAAGAAAAGAATATGAAATAAAATATTCACCAAGGATGACCTTCGATCTTGACGAAAAAATTCCGTCCAAAGTAGTGGGCAATACATTGGTCTTATCCGGAACTGCCAACAATATAAAAGAGATACAAATAAAGGTTAATGATTCAGTTGTTTCGTCTATAACTAAAGAAGGCGATTTTTATATAGATGTTGGAAAATATTTGGAGGATGACAGCATTAACCAAATAACATTTGAAATTACAGATTTAGTAGATGAAGTAACTACAAAAACTGAAATGGTATATAAAGAAACCATCGAATAAAATATAACATTTTTTATAATTAGCATATTAATATTTAAGGCAAATGGATACAAAGAGAAAGTGTCCTATTTGCCTTAAATATTAATAACCTATAATAAGCAATATAAATACACGCACTATCTGAACTATAACGCATTCTTTTATTGATTTAAAAGCTTAAATAATTGTTTGCAACATGTTAGTACTTGTGTGTATAATATATATGTTACAAGTTAAATAAACGCAAGGAGTGCAACAGATGGCAAGAAGTAAGGGAAAGCTGAAAGAGAAGCAAAAAGATACGAAAACACCAAAGAAGAAAGTATTAAGAGATGCAAAGCAAAGAAAAGATAGAGCCTTAACGGTAGAAAAAGAATCACCTATAATAGAAAAACTTTACGAGAATAAAATAATTAATATAGTTTTTGCTGTGCTTATAGCATTATTTATGCTTGTGGTACCCTTTTATCGCGGCTTATTTTTCCGAGTGAACTATATCCCTGCTATGGTATTTTTATCTATAGTATTTGCTATATATATGCTATATCGGCTTTGGAATAAAAGTTTTATAGCAATACATACTTATCTGGATATCTTTGTTTTGTTAATACCTATTTCTTATTTAATATCTTTTTTCTTTGCTGCCAATTACAAAGACGCTTTTGATATGCTACTTATATATACAAGCTATTTTATGATATATAAAATAACGGGAAGCTTGATTGAATCTGATAGAAAATATAAAGATATATT
>CAYXUX010000093.1:0-7523 GCA_964468275.1 uncultured Clostridiaceae bacterium | reverse complement strand
AAATATCAGGTATAGACAGAAATAAAATTAACTTTGATATAATAGCTTATGATGAGCTAGGCGAAATTGGAAAAGGACAACATGAAAGATACATTGTAAAGTATGATATACTAATGGGTAAAGTTCAACATAGACTTGGCTCATTAGATTCTACACCGTAATACCATAAATAAAGGATTATGGAAAATGTCTGGCTATTGTTTACACATAGCTGTCTTCTTAGTAAAGTATTACTGAATCATACAATATGTTAATTATAACAGATTTTTGAAAAAAGTTTAAGAAATTTAAAAAAAGTATTTCATTTTTATAACATTTGTATTATAATAATTAAATAGAACTAAATATTAGCTCACACTTTCGCTGAATTTCTATTGTAGAAAGCGGGGGAACCAACTTTTGGGGTGAATCTCACATTGCGTGAGTAGGGCTATACTCTTTCAGCCCGAATCCGTCAGCTAACCTCGTAAGCGTGGGAAGAGGAGGTTTGGGTTATAAGGTTATACTATTTTACTAGTATGTGAAAAGCCTTTGACCGTGGTATCCTCCACGGTTATTTTTATTAAAAACTCGTGCCTCCTAGTGAATTCTATTATAAAAATAAAGGAGGAATATTATGGTAATAGCTAACGAACCAAACATAGAACTTAATGCCTTTTTATTAAGAAAATTACTAAAAGTGCGAAAGGCAAAGAAATCAGATGTTCATCAAATATACAATATTGCCAGTTCGGTAGGCTCAGCAACAAAAATACCTGAGCAAGGCTTTTTAATTGATGATTATACATCCAATCCAAAGCTGTATAAGAACAAACTGCTTAGTGGGATTAATGATTTAAAGCATTTTTATGTTGCCGAATATGAAAGAATATACGGATTTATGATAGCTTATAGTAAAGAAGAGTGGTTAAGAGACAATCCAGATTGGATAGAGGACGTTTACTGGAGTCCCGATTTTGATAAATCTAGGATTGATAATTTTGTTGTAGTCGATAAAACGGCTGTGCAAGCAGGATTAACAGGTCAAGGAATAGGAAGCATTATCTATAAACATTTGTTAAAAAATTTAGTAGATGATGGTATTGAAACTATTTTTGCGGAAACCATTATTAGCCCAATACCTAACTTTGCATCACTTCAGTTTAGAAAAAAACAAAAATATACGTTGGCAGGCATGCGGTATGAAAACTATAATAATACATTATATACTGATTTGGTATATTATAAAGATGTATTATAGAATGTTAACATTTGCATTTATGACAACTACTAATGCATAGTTTAAGAATAAAAGCACCCAAGGGGTGCTTTTAATATTGTATTATTGCTATTATTGCCCACTTTGCATGGTTTTTTCGTAATGTTCTACCATTTTTCTAACCATGTTTCCGCCAACTGTTCCGGCTTCCCTGGATGTTAAATCACCATTATAACCTTCTTTTAAATTAACACCCATTTCGGAAGCTACTTCCATTTTCATTTTATCTAGAGCTGCTTGTGCTTGAGGTATTACTTTTCTTCTATTGCTTGGCACTGATATCACCTCCTGCTATTATATTTTACTTTTTCAACGAAAATATGAGTGTTATATATTTCATAAAATGCGTATTAATAAAAAAAAGTGCAGAACAATACTATCTATCGGATTATTATAAATCTATTATAGCCATTGAAATGGCACTGTATTGACGGCCTTTCAAAATTAAATTTTTCATTTAAAAAAAATTAAGAAAAAATCTAAATATTTTCATAAATTAATAGAAAAACTATGTATTGACTTTTTTCAAAGAATTATGTAAAATATTCATGAAAGGTCAGAGAAGGTCAAAGTCAAGGGGGGCTAAAAATGGATATTAATAAATTAACTCAAAAAGCACAGGAAGCCGTTATAGAAGCACAAAATATAGCGATTAAGTTTAACCATCAAACAATTGACGGTGAACATCTTCACATGAGCTTGCTTATTCAAAAAGATGGTTTAATACCTAAAATACTGGCTAAAATGAATATTCCTTTTGATTTTTATTATAAGGATTTAAACGATGAATTATACAAAATTCCAAAAATATATGGTGATAAATCAAATCTATATACAACTAGAAGATTTGAAACGATTTTTGTAAAAGCCGAAGAAGAAACAAAGCTTTTTAAGGATGAGTATATAAGTGTAGAACACATATATATTTCATTAATAGAAGAAAAAAACACACCTTCTACAAAAATCATGGGGAAATATGGCATTGATAAAAATAAATTTTTAAAAGCTTTATCTTTAATACGCAGCAGCCATAGAATAACAAACCAAAATCCGGAAGAAAGTTACGAAGCTTTAGAAAGATTCGGTAAAGATTTAGTAAAGGAAGCTAAGAAGGAGAAGTTGGATCCGGTTATAGGCAGAGACTCAGAAATACGTAGGATAATTAGAATATTATCCAGAAGAACTAAGAATAATCCGATTTTAATCGGGGAACCCGGTGTTGGGAAGACTGCCGTAGTCGAGGGCTTGGCTCAGCGTATTATGAAAGGTGATGTTCCTGAAGGCTTAAAAGATAAGACCATATATTCTTTAGATTTGGGTGCATTGATAGCCGGTGCGAAGTATAGAGGCGAATTTGAAGAACGTTTGAAGGCAGTTTTAAAAGAAATAGAAATTTCTAATGGTCGTATAATACTATTTATTGATGAAATACACAATATTGTTGGAGCGGGAAAAGCTGAAGGAGCTATGGATGCAGGCAATCTTTTAAAACCAAAGTTAGCCAGAGGAGAACTTCATTGTATTGGTGCTACAACCATAGACGAGTTTAGAAAAAATATAGAAAAGGATGCGGCTTTGGAAAGAAGATTCCAGCCGGTATTAGTTGATACACCATCTGTAGAGGATACTGTATCAATTCTCAGAGGGTTAAAAGAAAAGTTTGAAATACATCATGGAGTAAGAATACAAGACAATGCATTGATTTCAGCAGCTGTGTTATCCGATAGATATATAAGTGACAGATTTCTACCTGATAAAGCTATTGACTTAATTGACGAGGCTGCTGCAATGTTAAGAACCGATATAGATAGCATGCCTTCAGAATTGGATGATGTGACAAGAAAAATAATGCAACTGGAAATAGAAAGAGAAGCACTCAAAAAAGAATCCGACAAGCCGTCTTGTGACAGATTAAAAGTGCTTAGTGAAGAATTATCTGAATTAAAGAGTCAAAGGGATTCTATGAAAGCACAGTGGGAAATAGAAAAAGACGGTATAAAAAATATAAGGGAAATAAAAAAAGAAATTGAAAGTGTAAAGAGTCAGATTTCAAAAGCAGAACTCGAATATGATTTAAACAAAGCGGCAGAATTGAAATATGGAAAGCTTACTGAACTTGATAATAGATTAAGCATTGAAAAAGAAAAGTTGGAGGAAATACAAAAAGATCAACATTTGCTTAAAGAGGAAGTAACGGAAGAAGAGATATCGGTAATTGTTTCTAAATGGACCGGAATACCTGTGGCCAGACTAGTTGAAAATGAAAAAGAAAAATTATTAAGATTGGATGAAATACTGCACAAAAGAGTTATCGGTCAAGACGAAGCTGTTACTGCAGTTACAGATGCTGTTATCCGGGCCCGAAGCGGACTAAAAGATCCGAAACGGCCTATAGGTACATTTATATTTCTAGGTCCTACCGGTGTGGGTAAAACTGAACTTGCCAAAACCTTAGCTGAAGCTTTATTTGATTCGGAAGAAAATATAATTAGGATAGATATGACTGAATATATGGAGAAGTTCTCCGTTTCAAGACTTATCGGCGCACCTCCCGGATATGTGGGGTATGAAGAAGGCGGTCAGCTAACGGAAGCTGTTAGACGAAAACCTTATTCGGTAATTTTATTTGATGAGATAGAAAAGGCACACCAAGATGTGTTTAATATTTTTCTTCAAATAATGGATGATGGAAGACTTACAGATAGTCAAGGGCATGTTGTAGATTTTAAGAATACTGTTATCATAATGACCTCTAACATCGGCAGCGTTAATCTTTTAGAAGCTATGGAAGGAAAAGGTTTAATAGATGATTATGTCAAAAAACGAGTAATGGATGATATGAAAAGGCATTTTAAACCGGAGTTTTTGAATAGAATAGATGATATAGTATTCTTTAATCCTTTAAGTGAAGAAGAAATAATGAAAATAATCGACTTGCAATTTATCAGTGTAGCTAACAGATTAAAGGAAAAGGAAATAAAAGCGAGCTTGGGTATAGGAGCTAAAAATCTCATCTTTAATAAGGCTTATGATCCGATTTATGGTGCCAGACCGATAAAAAGATTTATTCAAAAGAGTATTGAGACTTTTATAGCCAAGGCTTTAATTGCAGGAGAGATAGTACCGGAAGATAAAGTTATTATAGATGCGGTAGATGGAGAGTTGTCTTTTGATAAAGACTAAAAATTCATACATGCTATATATCGTGAAATATCACTCTTATATATGATATAATATTTTCAGTGCAAATTGGTAACTGTGAGTGAAAGATTTGGGTTATCATTTTGATAAGGAGGAAATAATGTGAAGAAGATATTGGCAATACTGTTAATTATAATATTTGTTTTAAGCGGGTGCAGAATGGAAGAAAAGAAAAATGATATTGATGATGCTAAGCTGGCAGATGTTGAAATTGTTTTATACTTCGGTGATTCGCAAGCTTTGCATGTAGTGCCGGAGAAGAGGGTTGTTTCTATAAACCAAGATATTAGTAAAGAAGAGTATTTAAAATTAATAGTGGAAGAATTGATAAAAGGCCCTGAAAATGACGAACTTTATCCTACTATACCTTCCGATACTAAAGTGTTAAACGTTGAGTTGGAAGGTGATTTGGTATATTTGGATCTTTCGAAGGAGATACAGACGAAACATTGGGGTGGGGCTGCCGGAGAGAATATGACTTTGCTTTCATTGGCAAATACTGTGACGGAAATAGAAGGTGTAAAAAGAGTAATTCCCAGCGTTGAAGGATTAGCTTTAAATATTGAACATGTTATAGTTGACGAACCTCTTGTAAGAGAAGAAGATAAAATCCTTTACAATTAGCTTAACTATTATGAGCTAAGAAATCAGGGTACTGAACGGGGGGTGAATTAATGATTAAAAAAGATATGATAATAGATGGTATTCTATTTAAAAATCCGGAGTTAGAAAAGGTTTTTAAAAGGTTCGGTATAAAATGTTTTGGCTGAGGCGGCGCAATTTATATGACTGTTGAGCAGGCTGCTCAACGTTATGGAATTAACCTTGATGAAATTTTAGATGAGCTGAATAATTCATTGGATAAGTGAATTTATATTTTCAATGATAAAAATTTATCATATTTGACAGTGAAAAGTTATTAAGTTAAAATAAATTGTAATATTTATTAAAAATTAACTTATTATATGTAGTTTAATTTTAATCAATAAATTATTTAAAGGAGAGGATTAATTTATGGAAAACAAGGTTCCGATAGCACTATCAAATAGACACCTACACGTATCGCAGAGTGATTTGGATACACTTTTTGGGGAAGGTTATGAGTTGACGAATGTTAAAGATTTATCACAACCGGGGCAATATGCATGTGATGAAAAAGTTGATATTGTCGGTCCTAAGAGGACTATTGAAGGTGTTAGGATTCTTGGGCCTGTTAGACCTTTTACACAAGTGGAAATTTCCATGTTTGATGCGAGAACCCTTGGAATAGAAGGCGTGGTTAAGGCATCCGGAGACATAAAAGGAACACCGGGAGCGATTTTAGTCGGGCCTAAAGGCCAAGTTGAACTTAAGGAAGGTGTAATAGTTGCAGCAAGACATTTACATATGCATACCGATGATGCGCCTAAATATGGTTTAAAAGATAAAGATATTATTAATGTAAAAGCCGGAACGGAAAGGGCTATTATATTTGAAAATGTTGTTGTAAGAGTACATCCGGAATTTGCTCTTGATATGCATATTGACATAGAAGAAGGAAATGCTGCGGGAGTAGATAATGGTGATTTTGGGCAAATAGTAAGAGATTAGTTTTATGGGAAAGCATATGAATAAGGAGGAATTTGCTTCTTATATTGATCATACCGGATTAAAACCTGATTTGCTCACTACTGATATAAAGAAGCTGTGCAATGAAGCGATTGAATATTCTTTTGCTTCAGTATGTGTCAATCCTTACTATGTATCAACTGCAAAGGAGTTTTTAAAGTATTCAAAAGTTAAGGTTTGTACTGTTGTAGGATTTCCTTTAGGTGCAACGACTACTGAAGTTAAAGTATTAGAAGCGTCACAAGCCATTAAAAACGGTGCCGCGGAAATAGATATGGTTTTAAATATCGGTGCTTTAAGGGAAAAAAAATTTGATTATGTGGAAAAAGAAATTAAAACAATTTGTGAATCATGTAAAGGAAAAGCATTTGTTAAGGTGATAATTGAGACCTGTCTTTTAGATAATAATCAAATCATTAAAGCATGTGAATTGGCAGTATCTGCGGGTGCAGATTATGTTAAGACGTCAACAGGATTTTCGTTGTCAGGAGCAAAGGAATCAGATGTAGCATTAATGAAAGAAACTGTCGGCAATTCAATCGGTATAAAGGCATCTGGCGGTATAAAAGATTTGGATTCGTTGATTAACATGATAAAAGCTGGTGCAACGAGAATAGGAACAAGTTCATCTGTAAACATTATGAATGAAATAGATAAAGATAAATAAGCGAAATGCTCCCCTTATGTATAATTGTTTATGCAAAGGGGAGGTTTTTATACAAATATATAGAAAGTTTAAAGCAAATAAGATAAAATAATTAAAAAGAAGGAAATTTAAAGCTGGTGAAATATAGGAGGTGGTGCTTTATGGCAATAAAGTTTGCTAAGAGAATGGATAATATAAAGGGCTCTGCTATTCGAGAACTACTAAAGCTGACGGAACAACCGGAAATTATATCTTTTGCCGGTGGATTACCTGCACCGGAACTATTTCCAATCGAAGAATTAAAAAAAGTATGTGTAAAGGTTCTTGAAGAAGACGGTAGAGCTGGGTTACAGTATAGTCCTACAGAGGGATATATTCCTCTTAGAAGTATTATTTCAGAAAGATTAGACAAGATAGGTATTGATATAGGATATGATGATATACTTATAACCAGTGGTTCACAACAAGGGTTGGAGTTTTCTGCTAAAATATTTATTGATGAAGGGGATATTATTATTTGCGAAAGCCCAAGTTACCTTGGAGCATTAAATGCATTTAAGGCTTACCTGCCGAATTTCGTAGAAGTGGGAATGGACGAAGATGGAATGAAAATGGATGAATTGGAAAAAGCCTTACAAGCAAATAAAAATGCAAAGTTTATCTATACAATTCCAAATTTTCAAAATCCGTCTGGAATAACTATGAGCCTAGAAAGAAGAAAAAAATTGGTCGAGTTATCGGAAAAATTTAATGTCCCCGTAATAGAAGATAACCCATATGGAGAGCTTAGATTTGAAGGTGAAGAAATAC
>CAYXUX010000092.1:1773-7529 GCA_964468275.1 uncultured Clostridiaceae bacterium | reverse complement strand
TGTCTTTGCTGATTATGCCGCAGAAAAATTGAGCTATATTTAAAAGAAAACCGCTATATGGTTTAACAAGCTTTATTGAGACACAATACTCATTCAATACATTTATTCCCTTTAAATCCTTTGTTTGACCCTTCCTATACTCTTCCCCACCTTCAACTAATTCCATTGCCCATTCAATTGGGGATTTCACCTTTGGATCTAAAATTCTTTCCAATGAAAACTTTACATCCTCAGCAGTTATTTCACTTCCATCATGAAACCTGGCTCCTTTTCTTAGATTGAATACCCAAGTAAGGTTGTCTTCCTTTAGATACCAACTCTTCGCAATCCCCGATTTGATTTCTCCTTGATTGCCTGTAGTAAGAAGCCCTGAATGTACATTGATTAAAATATAGGTGCCTACTGCATCATTTATTAAAATAGGATCATATTCTTTAAAGTCGTAAGGTAAACACGTCCTTAAAACGGTTTCCTTTTTTTCTCCTGCCTTTAATGCTTCTAATAATTTGCTGTTTAAGCTTACCAAATCCTTGGAAACCTGAGACATATAATTTAGTGAATTCTTCGTATATAAAGCATTTAATGATGCTACCTCCACTATAGACGATAAATCAGCAAAATTGCTGCTCATATCATTTGTCAACATTGTAATGTTCTCAAGACTCTCGGTTTGCTTTCCAATAGCATCGGCGATTTCTTTTGATACGTTAGCATTATTGTTAACTGTTCCGATTATTTTATTAAAAACTCCCTTGGTGTTATGTGCTATATCACTTCCCATATCTACCTTCCCGATAATTCCTTCCATGGATGTGATTGTCTTAGTTACACTGGAGTTGATTTCCTCAACCATTTCCGTTATATCATTAACCGACTCTAAACTCTTATCGGAAAGCTTCTTTACCTCTCTAGCAACAACAGCAAAGCCACGTCCTTCCTCACCGGCGCGTGCGGCTTCAATGGATGCATTTAGGGCTAGAAGGTTCGTATCATTTGCAATGTCTTTTATCACATTTAACATAGCATCAATATTTGAAGCTTTTTTTGCCAGAATTCCTACAACTTCTTTTGCTTCTTTTACAGATAATGCTATTTCATTCATAGCCAATAAAGAATTATTTACAGCCTCATTCCCTTCCTGTGCTGTTTCGGCAGTCTCCTCGGATATGTTCCTTGATTCATCGGCATTTGCATAGACTTCCTGGGCCAAAGCGGAATAATTGCCCATTTCATTAGCAACATTATCGATTGCATTCATCTGTTCCTCAGTATTTCGAGAAATTTTGTCAACAATATCAATCAAATCCTCAACGGCAAAACCTGTTTCATCAATACTATTTCTCATCTTACTGATTATGCAATTCTGATTATGCCTCAACAATCCCATATCTATTGTAGGTTCCAATACTTGTTCTTCAGTGTTGGCGACAATTCCAATTTGATTCTTCTTTTTACTACGAAAAAGCATGTTCTTCCCCCTCAATAAAATTTCTAACAAAAGAATTAAACAATTAATAACATTATATACCAAACTAATATAAATTACGATACATTTATTCTCAGAACCATATCTTAAAAGCTCGAAATTCATATGTGTATATTATCCATAAGCTGAGTTCCAAAACTCATTTAATAATATATCACACCGGGTATTTAAAATTCCATACCTTGGAATACAGTCATATACAATACACACCCGGAATAGATAAAAACAAAAATAATTCCCTACAAATAATTCGATGCATTTGCAATATCGAAACATCGGTAGGGAATATACTATCTTTGCGATTGCCTTATTAAAAAGTCAACAAAATCCTTATTAGTCTTATTTCTCATCATGCTATTTATTAGAAAATCCGTAACCTCGGTGTTATTACCGGTACTAAGAGCTCTTCTCATATGCAGCACTGCTTCATATTCTGAGGGAGTAAGCAAATCTTCTTCTCTTCTGGTGCCGGATTTGTTCATGTCAATAGCCGGGAAGATTCGTTTTTCCGACAGCTTTCTATCCAGATGAATCTCCATATTTCCTGTGCCTTTAAACTCTTCAAATATTACATCATCCATCCTGCTCCCGGTATCTACCAGTGCAGTAGCCAACACCGTAAGGCTTCCGCCTTCTTCTATATTTCGTGCTGCCCCAAAAAACTTTTTCGGCCTATATAGGGCACCGGGATCAAGCCCCCCGGATAGTGTTCTCCCCGTCGGCGCAATAGTAAGGTTATAGGCCCTTGCTAATCTTGTAATACTATCCAACAATACGACCACGTCTTTTTTCTGCTCCACAAGTCTTTTAGCTCTTTCCAATACAATTTCCGCTACTTTACAATGGTGTTCAGGCATTTCATCAAAAGTGGAATATATAACGTCTCCTCTGATAGAACGCTTCATATCCGTAACTTCTTCCGGTCTTTCGTCAATTAAAAGAACTATTAATTCTATTTCCGGGTAATTTCTTGTGATACTGTTTGCAATCTTTTTTAGAAGTGTAGTTTTACCTGCTTTTGGCGGGGAAACAATCATCCCTCTTTGGCCCTTTCCTATGGGTGACAGCAAATCTATAATTCTTGTAGACAATTCTTTATTGTCTGTCTCCATCACTAATTTTCCTTTGGGATAAATAGGTGTTAAATCTTCAAAATCCGGCCGTTTAATTACACTGTCCGGTGCATCGCCATTAACTTGGCGCACATATAAAAGTGCTTGAAACTTCTCCCCTTCTTTAGGAGCTCTGGTTATACCGGTCACTCTGTCTCCTGTCCTTAAATTAAACCGTCTAATTTGCGATGGAGATATGTAGATATCTCTGTCACCTGATTGATAGTTATCTGATCTTAAAAAGCCAAAACCCTCTTGATGGACTTCCAGTATTCCGTCGGCTTTCCCGCCTCTTTCTACATCCTTTGACTCAAAAAACTTTCTTTCCTCTTCATTTAAAGGCTTATCGTGATCTAATTCTTTTTGTTCCGGTTGCTTTACGGTTTCCTCCGCTATAACTTCCGTCTCTTTTTCATCTTGTTTTTCTATAATAGTTTCGTCCTTTATGGGTTCTGCTGTTTTAGTAGTTTCATATCCATCTTCCTTTGACTCATCTTTCTCTTCGGATTTTGGAATACCGTGGGCTACTCTTGCCGCTTCTATCACGGAAAGGATTTCATTAACTAAAATTTCTTTTTTCAATTTATAATAATTCTTTATTCCCATGGCTTTACCCATTTCTCGCAGTTCAGCAAGATTCTTTTTCATCAATTCTTCCAACATTTCACCTCCTTTTCATTATGATTATATAAATGGTTTTCAATGGCGGCAATATCTTTCTTCAGTATTTATATAACAATAATGTTAATAAATACTGAAATATTAGAGTCAATCTTATTATATTAAAGGTGGATTTGAGCAGACAGCTGCCCAAATCACCTTCTCATTAACCGGTTTTATGTTATTGGAGATTTATATAAAATACCTTGATATGAAAATAATTAATACTTGGGTTTCTTGTATAAATTATGGGTGGCATCAATAAACCTGATAGTCCCTGTTTTTGATCTCATTACCACCGAGTGGGTAACAGCTCTATTATTCTCTAAATAAAGCACTCCTTTTAAAAGCTCACCGTCAGATACTCCTGTAGCAGCAAAAAATACATCGTCACCCTTTACCAAGTCTTCTAATTTTAACACTTTATCTATTTTTTTAATACCCATTTCGTGACATCTTTGTATTTCTTCTTCATCAATCGGATGTAAAACCCCTTGGAACTCACCTTCCAAGCATTTTAATGCCGCAGCTGAAATAACTCCTTCAGGTGCTCCGCCAATACCCATCAATACATCAACACCCGTTTCTTCAAAGCAGGTTGCCAGTGCCGCAGCAACATCGCCATCTCTAAAAAGTTTAATACGGCAACCGATTCTTCTTATTTCAGCAATTAATTCATTATGCCTATCTCTATCCAGCATAGTAACTGTAACTTCTTTTATGTCTTTTTTTAATGCCCTGGCTATATTCCTTAGATTAGTTTCAACAGAAGCATTTATATCAACTACACCCCTGCATTTCGGCCCTACCGCTATTTTATTCATATACATATCCGGTGCATGCAGCAAACAGCCTCTTTCCGCTAACGCCACTACGGATATTGCATTAGTCAAACCTTTTGCAACGGAATTAGTGCCGTCCAAAGGATCTACGGCTATATCTACTTGGATATCACCTTGATCCCTTTTCCCAATCTCTTCACCGATAAACAGCATAGGAGCTTCGTCTCGCTCGCCTTCGCCTATTACTACTATACCATCAATATTTAAATTATCAAACATTTTCCTCATACCGTCTACAGCAGCTTGATCGGCTGAGTTTTTATCCCCTCTTCCCATCCATAAAGCACTGTTTAATGCCGCTATCTCGGTAACTCTAACTAATCCCATAGCAATATCCCTGTCTATCATATACTAACCTCCTCCTACTTTTCAACCCCTTGTGACCATTTTCTGTGAACTTCTTATTTTAACGTCACTGTTCATACCTTAACTATCTCTGATAATCAGCTTAACCTTCCGTCTTCCTCCAATCAGTTAGAAATTTTTCGATACCTATATCAGTCAAAGGATGAGATATCATTTTCATAATTACATTGAAAGGAATTGTACAAATATGAGCGCCCGCCAATGCCGCTTCCGTTACATGCATGGGGTGCCTTACACTCGCAGCTATGACCTCGGCTTCATAATCGTAAATATCGAATATATTTACGGTATCTTTTACAACATCCATTCCGCAGTGACCAATGTCATCCAATCTCCCGATAAAAGGACTGACAAAGGATGCACCGGCTTTAACAGCCAATATTGCTTGATTTGCGGAAAATATTAAAGTAACATTGGTTTTTATATTTTTTCCTTTTAAAATTTTAACTGCAATAAGCCCTTCTTCGCACATAGGTATTTTTATTACTGTATTTTTATGTATTTTTGAAAGCTCCACAGCTTCCTCTACCATCTGCTCCCATTTCATACTGATTACTTCTGCACTCACAGGCCCGTCTACTATTGAAGTAATTTCTGTAACAACCTGTTTAAAGTCCCTGCCTTCTTTAGCAATTAAAGATGGATTGGTAGTTACACCGGAAATAACCCCCATATCATTAGCTCTTTTTATTTCATCCACATTTGCAGTGTCAATAAAAATTTTCATATAGCACCTCCGATATTTATTTAGCCTCGTGCCCCGTGCCAAGTCTATAAAGATGTGACTTTAAGCTTGCCTCCTCTTCAAATACTACCCAATAGCTCAATAGAATCTTGTTGTTTACGCGCTGCCAAGCTTCGCACCAAATAACCGCCTCCTATAAAGGCAACTTCATGCATTGAAACCGGGCAGGTAAGAATTTTTACTTTACGGGAAGGGATAGAACTCCATTTTAGATTATAAATGTGTTCTTTATTGCATGCCAGACAAGAAATAAGGATATGGAATGTTTTTAAATCGGGACTTTTTATTCTTATCAGTGGTTCCCCACATTCACAGTATATTGATTTCCCTTGAATTTTTCTCAATTCAAAGTACGATATATCTTTTATATTTATCTTTCCGCATTTTTTACAATGTAATGACGCAGTTATATATGCATCAAAAACCATTCCATATCACCTCTTTTTATTTCATACTCTCAATCGTCATAAAGATTCTTCACTAACAAATTCTAAGTCTTCCCATAACGCAATCTTAATCAAATATATAGGCTTAAGTGTTCCAAC
>CAYXUX010000092.1:0-1673 GCA_964468275.1 uncultured Clostridiaceae bacterium | reverse complement strand
CCTAGTAGGGGCGGTCTTTGACCGCCTATAATGATTAAACAGTAGCAATCGCCATCTCATACTCTAAAATCTATTTCCCCAATCCTAAAATTTCTCTTGCTTCATCAGGAGTAGCCACTTCTCTGCCAAATTCTTTTGCAATCCTAACTATCCTCGCTACTAATTGAGCATTAGATTCTGCCAGCACCCCTTTTGAGTAGAAAATATTGTCTTCAAAACCGACTCTAACATGGCCTCCCATTACGATTGCCATGATTGACAACGGAAGCTCAAACCTGCCTATTCCGGCTACTGTCCAAGTGCTTCCTTCAGGGATGCTATGTGCTAAATAAACCAAATCCCTCGGCTCACCCATGATAGCACCCGGAACTCCCATAACAAAATCAAAATGCAGAGGCGGTTTGACCAAGCCTTTTTTTACAAGTTTTAATGCATTGAATATCATACCTCTGTCAAAAATCTCAAGCTCCGGTTTCACACCGTGCTCCATCATAGTCTGGGCAAAAGTCTCTATATATCCTTCAGTATTCATAAATACATCCGGTCCGAAGTTGCATGTCCCGCAAGTCAATGACGCCATTTCCGGATTTAGTAAAACAGGTTGAATTCTCTCTTCCGCTTTATGCCATACGGCGCCGCCCGTTGAAGGCTGAAAAATAATATTGCACTTTGCGGCGATTTTTTCTTTTATCTCTCCATATACATCTTTTGATTGAGTTGGTGTACCGTCGTTTTCTCTAGCATGAATGTGAACCATGGAACCGCCCGCTTTATATACTTCATAAGCGGCTTCTGCTATTTCATCAGGTGTTATCGGTAAATTAGGCTGTTGTTCTTTTGTGGTTTCAGCACCATTTACAGCAGCTGTTATTATTAGTTTTTCCAATTTATTAACCCCCTATAACACGTTTTATAAATTTTATCAGTTATTTTTAAATGCACTTATAATAAATCTAAAAGTTACAATCTTTGCTTACCTTTAGGTACGACACAGGTCCCGCTTGCCTTACAAACTATTATAGGCTCTTCAATAACTTCAGCAGCAGAATCACTTATATCCGGCCTTGGCTGTATAACTTTCCTTGCTTCAAATTTCATTTTCCTGGAAGTATTTCCGGATTTCTCAATATAGCCTTCCGCCTCAATAAAGTCTCCGGCGTAAACAGGTGCTAAAAATTCAACAGCATCATATGCAACAAACAAGCCTTCATCGCCATCGTTTCTGATTAGCAGCTCCGTTGCAACATCTCCAAAAAGCCCAAGCATTTTTGCGCCGTCTACAAGATTACCGCCATAATGAGCGTCATGGGCACTCATCCTAACTCTAATCATAACCTTATCCACCTTAATCCTCCTTTTCTAACTTTCCCATAGTACTTTATTTCGCAAAATATTTCTTGAGTAAAAAAAACACTTTCTGAAAATATCATTAAGCTTCATTATTATATATTCAATATAGAAAACCATATTCCTTCATTTTATATAAAAATTACAGCCCACAATTCCCATAGCCTTTACAACTCTGCCATCCTAAGATTCTTCGTCGCTGCGCTCCTCAGAATGACGGTGTGGGGGTGTCATTCCGAACGTCCTTCTATACTGTCATTCCGAATATCTTCCTACACTGTCATTCCGAACGCAGTGAGGAATCTTGACCCTAGAGGAATACCCCA
>CAYXUX010000091.1:0-7775 GCA_964468275.1 uncultured Clostridiaceae bacterium | reverse complement strand
ATACTTATTTTTACATTGTAATCGGGATGCTTTTCCCTTATCTCTTCTTTTACAGCTTCTATCAATTTACCTTCATCTTCTATTCTAAAATCAAAGGGAACAACCATGTCAAAAGTAATGTCATAATTCCCTTCGTATTGAGTGACACAAAAATCATGTATGGACAGATCATAAGGAAACTCTTCTAATGCTTTTATTATATTTGACTGTACATTTAAAAGATTCTTATCTTCCGTATCAATCGGATCCATATGAATTACTAAGTGAATATTTAATTCTTTGGAAATTTCTTTTTCAACTAGGTTAATAGTATCATGTGCTTCATTAATAGTCATACTGCATGGTATTTCTGCATATATGGATGCCACAATTTTGCCCGGTCCGTAATTATGAACTATTAAGTCGTGAACTCCCACAATCTTATCATAAGACAGGGTTTTACTTATTATTGCATTCACCAATTCTTCATCAGGAGCTTCTCCTAAAAGTGGATTCAATGTTTCGCGTATTAGTCTTATGGCATTATAGATTATAAATAACGAAACTAAAAAGCCGATGTAGCCATCTATGGGCATGGATGTATATTTGCCTATCAGTAGGGATACCACAACAAGCGAGGTAGCAATAACATCACTCAAACTATCAAATGATGTGGCATCCATCACTTTCGATTTAATCTCTTTCCCAATCCTTTTATTAAATAAGCTGAGCCAAATCTTAACCAAAATGGAAACAGATAATAAAATTATAGTAAGTAAATCAAAAGCTATAACTTCCGGATTTATAATCCTCTTAAAAGAACTCTTTACAAACTCAAATCCGACTAATAAGACCATAAACGAAACTACCATAGCAGCTATGTATTCAAATCTGCCGTGACCAAATGGATGTTCCTTATCTGCAGGTTTGCCGCTCATTTCAAACCCGAATATTGTTACTATAGATGAAGCAACATCGGAAAGATTATTAAATCCATCCGCCAATACTGCAATACTGTTCAAATAAAACCCTATGAATATTTTTAATAAAAAAAGCATAGCATTAGATGCTATTCCGACAATCCCCGATAGATACCCATATTTTTTTCTCACATTTATATCTTTAGTTTTCTTATAATCCTTTATAAATGTTTTAATAAAAAAATTAGTAAGCATTAACAATACTCCTTAACCATCATAAACAAATAAAAGACATCACCGCTATCAACTGCCCATTGCTATTCCCAATCATTAATTATTCATCAGCATTTCTCCACTTCTCAATCGGAATAAATATCAGAAAACTCCACTCTTATCCTATCAATATTACCTTCATTTTTGATACTTCTTCCTTCTTCGGTTATGACTTTATCTTCGTTTGAAGGTATAGAAATTATGAATTCTGTACCTTTGTCCTTTTCACTGCTAACATTTATACTGCCTCCATGCATTTCTATCAATGCCTTAACCAATGACAGCCCTATACCGCTGCCCTCACATTCTCGGGAAAAAGAATGTTTTACCTGTCTAAATCGTTCAAAAATTGACTCTATTTGATCTTCAGGTATGCCAATACCTGTGTCTTTAATTATTACTTTTACCGGGTCTCGTTTCGCCTCCATAATTACATTGATTTTGCCACCGGGATTAGTAAATTTGATGGAATTAGCCAATAGATTTAAGATAATTCTTTCCATTTGGTTAGGATCACAGGCAATAACTTTTTCCTCAATATCCGTATCAAATTCTAATGTGAGCCCGTTACTTTCTATATAATCCGCTATAGATAAGGTAATATCTTCAATTATTTTTACTATATCATATTTACCAAGCTTTATATCAAAAAAGCCTGCATCTATCTTTGTTATGTCAATAAGATTGTTTATTAATCTTAAAAGTCTATAGCAATTTTGCTTCATCATCTTTATATACTTTAGACAGCTTTCATGTGAGATTCCATCTTCACCGTTATACAGCGTTAATAGATGTAAAACCCCCATTATTACATTTAATGGGGTTCTTAATTCATGGGAAACATTTGCAAAAAACTCATTCTTCAGCTTATCTGATTCCATTGCTTCTTTTATTAACTGTAAATTTTCCTCCGCTTCTTTTTTTAAAATTTCAACCTCTTCTTCGATACGTTTTTTATATAATTCCTTTGTAATGCATTCATTGTGATAAATCCTATATTTTTTATCAATTATAATTGCCAAGATGGGAATTATAATTAAGGAACTCATTGCAATCCTATGATCCTCATATACATTATCTACAAATAATGACGATGCAATAATATTATTGTTAGAAAAAAAAATATGCATAATTGCAATAGCATAACTTGCGACTCCGGGTATTGTACCGCCAACAAAAATTGTAAAAACAATCACTAAACAAAATAAGCTATAATTGTCATTGATACTTAATTTCAAAATCGGTGTAAACATTTGTAATATGACAATTACAACAGTAACAATAAACCCAAAGTATTTCTTAGTAAGAAATAACAATCCATTACTTACATCATCTCTAATTTGACGCTCTGCCTTTCTAATTGAATCTAATACCATCACAACCACTTCCGCATAATAATAACTGAATCAAGAACCTTATTGAAGTCATATTCCCAAAAACAACAAGTCTTTTTTCTTCTGTTATTTATTTATGAAATAAAAGTAGTCTTTGGTATTATTCTACTAATATAAAGAAAACCCTTTTTTATTTTTTCGCAAATTAGTTCATTTTATTTCAATTTTCTTTATATTTATTATATTGTCCCTATAATCCCACATTTTTATGTCCTTCTACTATCTCATCTTTTTGAAATACCATATATACAACAGGTATAATAACTAATGTTAATAGAGTAGATACCATAAGACCGCTCATCAAAGAAATTGCCATAGGTACCATTAAACTGCTCCCGCCAAAAGCTAACGGTATCAATCCTATAACGGTTGTAATTGTAGTAAGCATTATGGGCCTAAATCTCTTCTCCACTGCATCCATGCAGGAAGACAATATATCCTTTCCTTTTTTCCTTTCTTCATTTATAAAATCGATTAACAAAATTGCATTATTAACAACTATTCCGGCTAGGCTCACTATTCCCAGCAAGGCTGTAAAAGAAAGCGGTTGTCTAAATAATCCTATTCCGAATATAGAGCCAATAACCGATAAAGGTATAGTAACAAGAATTATTAAAGGTTGCCGGAAGGAACCGAATTGGAATAACAATATCAAATATACAGCCAATATAGCAAAAATAGCTGAAATACCGAGATCGCCAAAGTATTCTATTATCTTTTCTCTTTCACCGTCAAAAACAATTTCTACATTGCCCAGATCTTTGTCTTTTAAATTTTTCTCCAGCTTCATGGTTATATCTACCGGATTGTATCCTGACTTTACATCGCTATATACTGTTACAGTCATTTCTCTATTATATTTGGTGATAACAGGATATTCATAATCCAAATCAATTATTCCAAAAGATTTTAACAAGACCTTACTATTTGAAACTGTTGATTTTATCATAAAGTTTTCCAAGTCTTCTTTCGAATCAATTTCCCCCTTTATATTAATATTATATTCATTATTTCTCTGTCTGAGCTTTGATGCATCTCTTCCCATAAGAGCAATATTTATTTCGTTTTGAATATCGTAAATGCTTAAACCGTTAAAAGCTGCAATCGAACCATCAGGTTTTACGTTATACTGATAAATCTTGTCATTATGATCATCTTCAATGTTTATTGTTCCTTTTATATCCCTTAAACATGCTTTTACTGTTTCGGCAGACTCAATAATCGTATCCATATCATCACCCGCAATCCTCACTCTCACGGGCGCACCTATGGGTTCTGCCAATTCCAATAGTTTCACTGTTGCGGCTCCCCCTACAATTTGTGAATCAATCAAGCCTTGTAGATAATTTGCAAATTCCGAATTGCTTTTAAAGTTTTTGCTCTTTTTTAAATCAACTTTAAGAAGGACTTGTGCATAATCCTTTGAGGGAGTGCTGATGGGAACAGCATTATAAAATTTCGGTAGGCCGTCTCCTATTGCACCGGTATAGGATTCTACTTCGTCTTGTTCTTCTAAAATTTCAAAAACTTCTTTTGTCAGTTTTTCCGTTTTCTCTATGTCAAAGCTTTGTTCAGAATCAATATTTATATAAAGCATATTTTTATCAGCATACGGGAAAAACTGAAGTCCCAAATTAAGCGCCGTGAAGATTGATATTCCAAAAACAATTACTGCTATAACGAGAGTTAACCCTTTTTTTTGCAAGCTCAATTTCAATAATTTTTCAAAAAACTTTCTAATCCTATGCTTTTTTACTTTCTCACTATTAGGCTTAAATGCTACATATGCAAGAGCAGGTGTAACAAATAGTGCAACGAAATATGAAGCGGTTAATGATATTATTACTATAGCCGGCACACTAAAAACATATTCTCCAGCCACGGAGTCAAGCATAAGCAAAGGTATAAAGGCTGCAACAGTCGTGAGGGTAGATGTAAATATGGGTATGGCAATCTCCCTAACCCCCCCTATGCATGCTTTTAGTTTTTCTTCGCCCCTGTCAAGCCTTACTTGTATTGCATCAGATGTGACAATAGCATTATCAACAAGCATACCTAAGGCTATAATTAGAGCAGATATGGAAATCAAATGCAGCTTGATTTTTAATATGCTCATCACAATAAATGTAACGCAAATAGACAAAGGAATTGCCGCAGAAACTATCAGTGCGTTTCTAAGACCCATTCCCAAGAAGACAACTGCAATAACAAAAATAATTCCTCCTATAAGATTTCTTATAAAATTATTGGTAGACTTGCTTACTTCCGCAGGCTGAAATAATACCCTGTCAATAGATACATCTTCGGGAAGGTTTTCTCCAAGGATCTCCAGCTTTCTATCTATTTTTTTCCCTACTATAACGATATTTTTATTATTTATAAAATAACCTGTTAACAGGACTGCATTTTCTCCGTTATGCTTTATTTTATAATTGGCATCTTCCAATCCCATATATATATTTGCAATATCCTTAAGCCTTACTGCATTACCTGTGTCTTGAGAAATATAAACTATTGTATTTTCTATATCATCAATGCTTTCATATTTACCTGAAACTTTAACATTTATATTGCTGCCGCCGTCAATAGTTCCTGCAGGTATTTCTACATTGTGTGCCTCAACAATATTAACAATATCCTGCAATGATAGTTGATATTGGTTTAGTAAATCCGGGTTTACCTCCACCTTAATTTCTTTCTTTTGCACACCGTCTATGTCAAATCTGGATATACCGTCTATTTTCATTAATTCTTTTTTAAGGTCTTCCGCAAAAAATTCAAGTTGTTCATAGCTGTAATTATTACCCGAAAGGCTGACTATAATCCCCGCCGTATCCGCTAATTCAGTATTTACTTCAATATCACTGCAATTTTCCGGCAATTGGCTTTGCAAATCTTCCATCTTACGTCTTAAATCAATCCAAGCCTTATCAGGATTTGCATCGTTGCTCAGCCTCATGATTACAATAGAAACACTGTTTTTTGAATAAGATTGTGAATAATCATAGCCTTCTATTTCAATTATTTTATCTTCAATTTTTTTAGTTACCAGTCTTTCAATTATTTCCGGAGAAGCACCGGGGTAGACTGCTGTTATCATGGCAAAAGGTGAAGTGATATCCGGGTCTTCCTGTTTAGGTATGATGTAGTAATTGAATAATCCGAACACCATAAGGGATATGGATATTGCAAATACTATCTTTCTATTTTTAATTGCTGCCTTAATAGCTTTGATTAACACTGAAAACCCTCCTGCTAGTCAACGATTTCTACTAAATCACCATCGTTTATTTTTTTCATTCCCTCAATTATTAATTTGTCCCCATTCGCTAAACCCGCAACTTCAACTTTGTCTCCCCTTACAACACCTAATTCTACCTGCTTTTTTACCGCCTTATCACCTTGAATAATATATACATAATCATAACTACCCCTCATAATACCGGTTAAAGGAATGCTTATAGCAGCGTGCTCACCTTCTGAAATATAAATTTTTGCTATAGTACCGGCAGGCAAAGCCGAATCTTCAATCTCTCCTCTTACGGTATATGTTCTTGTCCCTTCATCCATTATTTTATCAATATTGGTTATTTTACCGGCATAAATTTGATTTGAAACTTTTACTCTTATGCTGTCACCTATGTTTATTTTTTCTATATCGTCAGGGCTTAGACCGAATTTTACAATATTTATATTGCTTCCCAATACGATTATAGGATATCCTGAACCCATTATTTCGCCGCTTTTAGCCATAATATCCATAACATATCCATCCATATCCGATATCATTGTAGAATCACTGATTACGCTTCTTTTATAGTTTAAATCTGTATCCGCCTGTGCTACCAAAGCCCTAAGGTATTCAATATCTTCTTTTCTGCTTCCCTTTTCTGCCTGAACTAATAAGTTTTTCGCAGCATTATATTCTTCTCCCCTTATATCCCATTCCAACTTAACCCCATCCAGTTCTTGCTTTGATAAACCGCCGGCTTTGTAAAGCTTTTCCGCCCTTTCGTAATTATCTTTAGCAAATTCATATGCTTTTTCCGCTTTTAATAAATTTGTCTTTGCAATATTGATATCTTCCTCTGTAGCACCGTTTACCGCCTTTTCATATTGAGCCATAGCCGCGTCCTTAGCGGCCTTTGAGGCCTCTACTGAAAACATGATATCTTTAGTATCCAATGTAGCTAGTTTCTGACCCTTTTTAATCTTTTGTCCTTCCGAAACATCTATAGACTTAATTTCACCCGATGATTTAAAGCTGAGTTTTTTTATTTCTTTAGGTGTCACGACTCCTACATATAAAAGTTCAGATGGGATGGATTCTTCGTTTATCTCAATTACTCTTACCGGTTTTTTATCAGAATCGCTATTCGTAACAGCACTGTCGCTGCCGCAACCTGTCACAAATAAAATAAAAATAAGCAAAATTAATGGTATCCTTTTTATCCTCATTGTGTGAACCTCCGTTAATTTACTCTCCAACTATTTAAACGTATGTTTAAAACTCATGTTTTAATACTAGCATTATTAATTTAGGTATTCAAGTACAATATTATGCCAAAACACTATCAATAAGAAGTTTTATATATTCTTCAAAATCCTCAATGCTATTTAATGATATAATCATATTTCCGTCTGCAAAGTTTTCTTCTACAACTCTGTTTATTATAGGGCCAAGTATTCCGGAAAAGATTTGAAGATACTTGAAGCTTATCACTCTTTCATCATCAGAGTTTATAATACTTCCAATGATCCCCTGTATCATAATTTGCAAATCCTTATTCAAATAAATTTTTTGAATCAATGCAGGTTTATAGTTCTTATCCTCTGTAGTAAGATTCACGATCAAACCTATCAAAGCAGGATATCGGATGATGAATTCCGATAAACTTTTTGCCCAATTTAGCAGTTTATCATAAGGAGATAAATCATTTGATGTTAATATGCTATTTTGCAAATTATACAAAGAAGTTGAATAGTGTTTCTCTACGTCTTTTAAAAGGTTTTTTTTATTACCGTAGTAATAGTTAATGGAAGCTATGTTGACACCGGCCATTTCCGCTAATTCTCTGACGGTTACGTCCCCTTTTAGCCCCACTATCTCTACTGCAGATAGAAATATTCTGTTCTTTGTATCCACAATCGGCTTTTCCATGGCTATCTCCTTCCTACTTTCAACCGTATTTCTATCTTACCACAACTA
>CAYXUX010000090.1:0-7793 GCA_964468275.1 uncultured Clostridiaceae bacterium | reverse complement strand
TATTTATTAAGTAACGAAAGTTACTCATTGCAACAGATGTTGTCAAGGCGTTTTCCGGGGCTAAGGGTGGCCTTTCGCTATATAAGGAGCATTTCCTCGCGACTTTCGTTAGTTTTGTCAAGGTAGGCGCCGGGTATCCTGGTGACTTGTTTGGGTTTTATTGTGAGAAAAGAGGGAGAGTTAATAAGTGGTCGATGGTTCTTTTTTAGGCAGCAGCTCATTCAAACATAAAAGTTGATATTCAAAAAAGAATACAATAAATTACATTGTAATTATAAAAATCGAGGACAAGGTGAAAGCCATATTTAAAAGAATCCTGTATCTTTGGAAGATTTTATCATTTTTACTAATATCAATTTGCTATGCAAATTTAATAGAGGAAATAACCCTTACTAATGATTTAGCTAAAGATATTGGGCGAGCATATGGTTTTTATTTAGGACAAGATTTATCCTTGGATAAAATTTTAGAATTGTATCCTGCTTTATCATCAGAGGTTATTAGGGCACGCTATGAATTCTCAAGTAATTACAAATCATCAATAGAATATTTTGATGTTATAATGAATAATTATTCGGCTACTGAGTGGAACGAAATTAAAAATGGACTACATGAAACTCTTAAACAAATGATGCAAAATAATTATTTTACAGAAACTGAAGCCAGACAGTTTATTAATGTAGTTAGGCAAAGAGCTAAAGGGAATATAGACTCACCTGTACTAGAAACATTTTTACTTTTTAATCCAAAATATCAACAATATCCTGAAAAGGAATTTTTGGATGGATTTAGGAATAAATACGAAAGCAGCGCATCCGGAAAATCTCAAGGAATTCGGTTCTCAATAGAATATCCAAAAACATGGAAGTCTGAAGATGGGAACCGACCACATATAGTTCAAAAGTTCGTAAGCGGCAGGGGCAAAGGTTTTAGTATTTTCATGATTGGAATTCATGAGCTTTCACTTCCAACGGGAGTAATGATTACAGAAAGCGATGTTGATGAAATATTAAATCCTTCTGACTTAAAAGAACTTCTTCCAGCGGGTGCTGAGATTATGAATTATGGAAAATTAACTCTTGAAGGTTTTCCCGGTTATTGGGTAAATTATAAAATCACAAGAGCGCGTGCTAAAAATTATGTTACTACGGAATCCGCATCATATTTTATTTATTATAAGGATAAATTGATTGAATTTGATGGATCAGCCGCTGTGTCTGTAGATAATATTAAAATCGATGGTGGTGGACTTAATAAATATGAAAAATTATTTGATCTAATGATAAACAGTTTTGTTTTATACAACAAATACTAATCATGAGTTACCCAATGGACCAAGATACATTAAAACATTTTGAATTAAAGTCTACAGAAGAGCTAAAAGAACTTGTAGAAAAGCATAATACTCAAATCTATAAAGAAGAAGCCTTTGAAATAATGCGCTTCATTTTAGAAGAGCGCAGTAAGGAAACCGAAAGGTATATGCCAGGATATGCGAAAGATATTAAAAGTGAAGAAGAAAAGTATCCGGACTCCAAAGAAAAAGATAAAATAGTTGATGAAATTCTTCAATTAACACCCCCTCCAATTCCACAAAATGAATTCAATACAAATGGAAAATCTTTTAAGAAGGAAGGTAAAGCAAAAACATCTACTAAACAAAAACAGAGAATGTTTTTAAATCCATTATCATTTCAAGGTCGAATAGGAAGAACTGAATATGGCATAAGCTTTATAATATATTTATTAATTTACACAGCAGTTCACATAATATTAGAATATAATATTGTTGTTTATTGGCTTCTGGCTCCAACAATGATGTACTTTATATGGGCTCAGGGTGCAAAGAGATGTCATGATATGGGAAATAACGGCTGGTACCAAATTATTCCTTTTTATGTTTTTTGGATGCTTTTTGCGAAAGGCGAAGAATTTTCAAATCAATATGATATAAACCTAAAACATTAGGTGTATTTTGTGAAAACTATAATTACAATATTATTAATCGGTTTCTTTTCAATTGTATTTTCCCAAATAATGTCTGAAGCTGATATCAAGGAATTTGCAGTGCTGATTAATGACCAATTACAAGGTATGGACTTAGGGAATGGTGTTACTTTTAGACACTGTCTTGCGATCGGAAGAACTTTTATTTATCAATATGATGTTAATGAGTATTGGTACCCAACTGAAAACATGAAAGAAGACTTGATAGGGAATTCAATTGAGGCGGGAAATGCTGATTTGTTTTATAAAAATGATATTAATGTTGAACAATATTATTTTTTTGAGAATAAACTTTTAAAAAAGATAAGTATAAAATCAAGGGAATTTTCTAATTTAAACTTTGAATTAGGAGACTATTTAAGTATTAAAGGACACCCAAAGGCTAAAGGTGTTGATCTAATAATAAAGGCCCCAATTGGTTGGAAAATTGAAGAAGGGGGGCTACCAAATATTGTCAAGAAATTTGTGTATGGTAATAACTCATACGGGATTCTTATAAAAGATAATGTAACTTTTGTATCAAGAAATGAATTTCGTGAAATTTTTAAAGATGCGAATTATGTAAATGAATTTATTCTAAATGAAAATTCTTCCATTAAAAATCTGAAAATATTGAATCATGATATTGTTACAATAGACAGTTATCCCTTTCTTCTATATACTATAAAGGGACAAATGGAACGTTCTGGTATTGAATTTAGTCTTGTTATTAAGTGCTGGGTAACTTATTACGAAGATAAAATGATTTGTCTTAGTGGAGGTGGGCCGGATAATATGGAATTCTATCATTTGGAGGGCTTGTACAACAAAATTACAAATTCACTAATATTCCCGGAGCAATATAATTGGTAACGAAAAAGTATTTCTATACAAATGGTGTTGAGAAATTTGGTCCTTTTTCCCTTGAAGACTTAATGCAACAGAACATTACAGCGGAAACAAAAGTCTGGTATTATGGCTTAAAAGATTGGACATCTATATCAGAAATTGAAGAATTAAAATCAATTGCAAATTTGATACTTCTAAAACCAGAAGTAACCAAACCACTCCAAAAAACTATCAATAAGAGCAAATCTAACCGACCGCGAAATTTCATAAAATGGGTTTCTATTGTCTTTATAATATTGTTGATAATTGTCGTAGGATATTTTACCAACTATAATCAAAGAGAAAATAAATTATACCAAGAAATTTCTTCAAGTGCATATGAGGCTGATGTTGATTTTGATTTCTATGTTAAAAAGTTTTATCGCGATTTAGAAGTATTCGGCATCTTTCCTAAAAAGCCCCAAACGACAATTATTAAGTTTGCTGGTTTTGATCATATTACAGACGCTACTCATATTCACGGTATATCTTATGGGGTTAATGATGATGACAAAATTGAGATATATATCAATCCTTCGACTTGGGAAAAATTCAATAAACCCAAAAGATATTATTTAATGTATCATGAGCTTTCACATGATGTATTAAATGTTCATGATTTGAAGGATATACCCAGTAATTATGGGAAATTAATGTATCCTATAATTGTGAGTTATGAATCAATAACAATGGATGATTTTATTGAAAGCTCACATGAACTATTTGATGAAGTTGCAAAAAAAGGTTATTGATAATTGAGCAAAAAATCATATTCATAGGAGCAGAATAAAGGAAAATAATGAAAAAGAAAACAGCATATTTTGTTGCATTTTTTGCTTGCGTGGGGATATTTATAGTGTGGTCTGGAATATTTTCACTAAAACTTGGTGTATTTTGGCTAAATTTCATCTCGATTATATTTATTGGATTTATGGTCACAACCTGGAGAGCTATTACAAAAAAACCCAAAAGAGAAGCAAGGGAAGAAGCTGTAAAGAATATTGATTATAACAAAGAAGTTTTAATAAGAATTGATGAAGAAATAGAAATAGCTAAGAGATCAAAAGGTAGTGACGTAAGCCATGATTTAATTTGGATCCTTGAAAATCAATGTACTGACAGGGAAGCCGCCCAAAGGCTTATTGATAAATATGCCGAAGCTTTTAATAAGAATTTGATTAAAAGCATAGGAGATATTTCTTATATAATCCCCAGAATAAAGATATATTTAGATTTTTTTATTGAAGTTGGGATTGAAGAGGCGACTGAGCAAATTCTTGATCAAGAAATACTAAACACAATGAAGAAAAAAACGACACAAGAATTAACTGAGATTCTTAATAAAAATGATACTAGTGTTTATAAGAAAGAAACATTCACCATAATTGAATATATACTCAAGATGAGGAATAATAAAGAAAATTGACAAAGTGCGATCCGGAGATTTCGTTTATACCAAGAAGATGGTGTTTATAAAATAAAAGGAGAAAAAAATGAGTAAAATAATTGATGTAAAAATTAAATGTCCCAATTGTGGAAAAGTAAAAAAAATATCGTTATATAGATCTATATGGGGTGAGTATGAAGAAAACCGAAATCTAGTTATGAACGATGAAATTAATATTTTTAAATGCCCAAAATGTAAACAAGAAATAAAAGTACCTTTTTCTTTATTTTATACTAATGCAAATTTATTATTTGCTGTTTGGTGGGAACCTAACAACGATGAAAATATTGATAGAGATATTGAATTATATAAAAATACAGTGGGGGTAAATCATTATCTTACTACAGCGCCAAGGATAAAAGATTGGAATGAATTTAAAGAATACATTTTATATAAGGAGCGAGGCAACTAATCAAATTATCATAAAATAAGATTTGAGTATATGTTGCGTACAATATCATTCAAGGGTTTATCCAACATTGGTATTTTCTCTTTCTTTACCATATTTACAACATCTTTAATTTTTGGAATTGGGGGTATTCCATTAAGCCAATTAATAAAACCGAACGAGAACAAAGTATAATGTTTATTCGTCCAGTTCACTTGTGGTAAATCGGCCCATAAGCAAAAATCCCTTTTTTCTTCTTTAGATATTTTTTGCACAGCAGCTGAAACAGCTAAAAAAATCAAACTAGAAATAAATTCTCCCTTTGCTTCTAATAATTCAATTTTATCATCCTTAATTTGTATCTTGCAATATATTTCACTAAATTGATCTTTGATCTCAATTATATTGGATAACACCTCAAGGTGATATTGAAATAAATGTTTTAATTCTTTAATTATCCATTGATCGGTTATTTCTTCCTTAAAAGGTTCAACTTGGACAATTCTACCCCAATGTGGTGTCTGAGAAGAATAATTTGGATCAAAAAAATACCCCTTATACAATATATAATCTTTATATACTTTCCATTGCAAATCTTTTTCGTTCATCTTTTTTTGTACTACTATGTTATAGTCTTTATCATATTTTCTCCACTCATGTGCATTTAGTGGATCTCCAATAAACACATGTGATGTCAGGTCTGATTTCAGCAAAAATACAGTATGTTTTAAATATTCATCAATATAAATATGATGAAGCCCCATATGTGTGAGTTCTTCTACTTCTAAATACTTATTTTTAGACCATTCTAGAATTTCTGGAATATCTTTCAGCCTTCTAATTATTTCTCTAGGGCTAATTGGGCATTTATTTTGCATATGAAATCCAAAGATTTACTGGGATTTTTTATTGTTTGCCTTATGATTATTACATTATTATCATATACATAATTTGTTAATAATCACGTTTATCAAGTAGTTTTATTTCAATAAATTTCTCCAATTATACTTATGAGTTGAATTCAGGCCTTAAGAAGATCAATACCGGTTTCATGTTTAATATTAGAAGCATACCACCAATTAATGAATATTTTCATTTGCTCTGTACCACCGTTAACACCTGACCACCCCATTTTTCTACCATCTGCAAAAAAAGCTTTTTTTAATTTTTTGTCATCATCGAAATATTCAATTACGACCCAATAATTAACAAAATCTTTCCCAGTTTGCCGCAGGTTTATAGATGTTATGTTTTTATAATTAATCGTAATATGATTGAAATTTCCCTCATATTCGATTTTATTTTTAATTAGTAATAATTTACCACTATCTTGCATCGTAATAGGCGAAAGGTTTGTCCATTTATTTTCTTTTGATCTATACCATACTTTCTTAAAGATTTTGCCTTCTTCTCTTAGTTTGTTACCTATGTCATTTAAAACATTTTTTAAATCGAGCTCTTTACCCATAATATCCTTCCTCTATTTTTAGATCATATTAATTTTAAAATCATATGAAATCCATTGTAATCTCTGAAAAGGGGACGTTTTGATTAACTTGGAAATGGAGAAAGGTGTCTCTTAAATTCTTACCCCAAATTGTCCATTTCTCTTCGATGTCAAATAGTTACTTCCTTTGGATTAGGTCCGTATTCATTTTCTCCGGGGTTGCCGTCAGTAACTGTAAGAACAATAAGCCAAATCGCACCGATTATTGGGATTAAGGAAATTAAAATCATCCAACCACTCTTTCCAACATCGTGTAATCGCCTTACGCTAACTGCCAATCCTGGAAGTAGCACTGCGAGAGTATATAGTATGTACAGAGGGCCATATCCAACACCTTCGATTGCAATCCCTAAAATGTTGTCCAAAACTATTGCGATAAAATAGAAAATCGCATTGAATAATACAAACATCCAATATTCTTTTCTTCTAGCTCTTCCGCTGAAATCTGCGTACTGTTTTAATACTTTTAAATACCAATCCATAACTCCTCCTTAGATTTATTTTTTCTACTCAAATGTTTTTCGTTCTTTTTTGATCATTTATGCGGGAGTGTGCAAAGTTTTGTGTAAACGGCTTTTGAACCAACGTCACACATACGGAACCTTTCCCGGCAATACTGATGATCGTTTCCCATTTACCCTCATTATATTTATTAAACATTAAAATTTACTGATTTTGGCAGGTATTGTCAAGGCGTTTTCCGGTGCCAAAGGGTGCCTTTCGCTATATAAGGTCGATTATCTTGCGAGTTTTGTGGGATTTATTTTGGTATTGTTGTGAGAAGCTATGGAATTGTTGCCGAAAATAACACAGTTATAATAAATTCAGTTTATTAACGAACACATCCTGAATACTCTTAGAAATATCCTATGAAAATGCGCTCCACTTAGTCCATCCGCTACAACTTTGAATTGCAGTACGTCTTCCTCTATCGCATTTACCGCCAGCGCACATTCCGATAACATTATTTTTTTCATATTCAGCATTAGATTTCGCGCGATTAATAGATCTTGGGCCAGCCCAATATTGACAGGTTACACATACTCTGCGCCCTTTGTATGCTGTTTTAGCCACGTTTCCTCCTAAGTTTTTATATCATTCTTTATTATGAGTACATCTTCAAAGTTAATTAAATAAATTCCATTGTAGGTTAAAAAACACATTTCACTTTGCTCGATTTATGATCTTAGTATTTTTCACGGCAGGTACGCACATCATTTTGTATAAACGGCCTTTTAACCAATGTCCTTCATTTGGCCCCAACCCTAGGCAATGCCGATGATTGCTTTTCATTTTGCCTCGTCTTTATTTATTAAGTAATGAAAGTTATTCATTATGAGAGGTATTGTCAAGGCGTTTTCTTTTGCGGGCTTCCGGACATGACATGTTATAAACTGACCAAAAACTGACCACCCTATCTAAACTGAAAATATATCATCTCAAACTGACGATATTTCACATAAAATCAGGTGAAAACAACAAGCCCTGTAAACTGTTGTTTACAGGGCTGTTAAGGGTGGCTCCGGCCGGAATTGAACCAGCGACACAAGGATTTTCAGTACTCTGTCCTATACTGA
>CAYXUX010000089.1:0-7832 GCA_964468275.1 uncultured Clostridiaceae bacterium | reverse complement strand
TATAATATACATCACGGCATTTACGAGAAAGCTTATATATTTGATTAAGATTGCGTTGTGGAAAGGCTTAGAATCTGTTAGCGCAGTGGAGGATTAGTTGCGTCAACTGTTTGAGCGAAGCGAGTTTTGGCGCAACCCGGAACAAGCTTACAGATTATTAGCCTTGGAACCCAGCAATCGAATCAAATGATATATGCTTTGATATCACCAACTGTAACTATGAAGTTTATATATTTTATTGAGATTGCGTTATAAGTAAAAGGGGGGGAACCGAGCAATTTAACCAAAGGATATATGATTACCCCTTTCGAAAATTACTCGTGTTATATCCTAGATCATAAATATTACTTTATAGCAAATGACTTTAACAAAAAAAGTGTGCTTTATAAAACACACTTTTTCTAACAATTCTATTTTAAATTATTAATTATCCTAATATTGATAACAATACACCTGCTGCAACAGCTGAGCCAATAACTCCTGCAACATTAGGTCCCATCGCATGCATAAGCAAAAAGTTCGTCGGGTTGGCTTCCTGCCCTACTCTTTGCGAAACTCTAGCTGCCATAGGTACCGCAGATACACCTGCCGAACCTATAAGGGGATTAACCTTGCCTCCGGAAGTCCTATTCATTATCTTTCCAAAAATAACTCCTGTTGCTGTTCCGACAGAGAACGCAACTAAACCGAGTGCTACAATTGCTAATGTCCTTGGTGACAAGAATAATTCACCATTTGCTGTGGCTCCGACAGTCAAACCTAAAAAGATAACTACGATATTCATAAGCTCTCCTTCTGCGGTCTTTAAAAGCCTATTTAGGGTACTTTGCATTGTAACAGCTTCTCTTAATAAGTTACCAAACATAAGCATACCTACTAAAGGTGCCGCTGCAGGCAATATTACAGATACAACTATTGTAACTATAATAGGGAATATTATCCTTTCCATCTTGGAAACAGGTCTTAACTGCTCCATTACTACTTCTCTTTCAGCCTTAGTAGTTAATGCTTTCATAATAGGAGGCTGAATAAGAGGCACTAATGCCATATATGAATATGCTGCTACGGCGATAGGTCCAAGTAAATGTGGAGCTAGTTTCGATGCTAAATATATTGCTGTTGGGCCGTCAGCCCCACCGATTATACCAATAGAACCTGCCTCCGCTAAATTAAACGAAATCCCGGGAATAAAATCTAAAGCAAGTGCGCCAATAAATGTTGTAAAAATTCCAAACTGTGCTGCTGCACCTAAAAGCAAACTTTTCGGATTTGCAATAAGGGGTCCAAAATCCGTCATAGCACCCACACCCATAAAAATAAGGGGCGGATATATTCCTAATTTTACACCTCTATATAACCAATAAAGAAGTCCGCCGGGATCTACCATTTCCCGAATTGCAATACCTGTCTCCGGATCTGTAACTGCCTTATAAGTGGGACCATCCATTAATCCGGCTAACGGCAAGTTTGCGAGGAGCATACCGAATGCTATGGGTAACAATAGCAACGGCTCAAACCCTTTAACAAGGGCAAGATATATAAGTACACAAGATACAACCAGCATCACAGCTTGCTGCCATGTCATTGAGGCGAATCCCATGCTTAGAAAAAATTCCCACAAAGCTTCAACTATTGACATTTATATTCCTCCAATCACGCTTTGCGTAATGTTTATTCAAAAGAAACTAAAGCTTGGCCTGTATTTACAGAATCACCTACATTAACCAATACTGATGCTACTACTCCATCTGCCGATGCCATTATATCATTCTCCATTTTCATAGCTTCAAGAACGCATAGTACTTGACCTTTAGTTACTGAGTCTCCTGCCTTTACATTCACTGCCAAAATTGTGCCGGGCATTGGTGCATTAACTGCATTTCCTCCGCCTCCCGATGGCGCTGCAGCAGGCTTCTGCGGTGCAACAGCTGCAGGTTTTGGAGCTGCTGCCGGTGCTGCTTTAGGTGCAACAGATGCTGCCGGAGCTGAAACCGCTACTCCGTCTCTAACTTCTTCAACTTCAACGTCATAACTTTTACCATTTACATTTATAATGAATTTTCTCATTTTTTTACCTCCTATAATCTATTAAGCATTTGATCTTGTCTCCCGGACTTAGCCCATATCGGAGTTTGATCGTTGATTCTTATTATTGATTTTATTACTAAATTACTTTGACTACCCATTAACTGTGCTATTGCTGCTGTAATTACTGCTATTAGCTCTTCATCATCTTTTTCCTCTGTTTTTTCTTCTTTTACAGGTAATTCTTCAATAGTTTCTACAGTTTTAACTTCTTTTTTTGCTTTGTCTCTATTAGCAAATATCCTTATACCTTCTAATAAATATACTAAAAATATAAGAACTGTAAATACTATTCCCATACCGATTAAAGTAACTATTAAGCCGTAACCAAATTGTTCCATACCTTTCATCTGTTTCACCCCTTCTTATACGGGTAAATTACCGTGTTTTTTCATCGGTCTGGTTTCACGTTTGCTTTCCAGCATATCAAATGCAGAAATAAGTCTTTGTCTGGTTAATGCAGGTTCAATTACATCATCCACATAACCTCTTTCTGCAGCAACATATGGATTTGCAAATTTATCTTTGTACTCTTGTATTTTTTCATTCCTCACAGCAACAGGGTCTTCGGCGGACTCTATTTCTCTTTTAAATATTATATTAGCCGCTCCATCCGGACCCATTACAGCAATCTCTGCTGTCGGCCATGCAAATACTTGGTCTGCACCCATATCTCTGCTGCACATCGCCAAATATGCTCCGCCGTATGATTTTCTGACTATAAGTGTAACTTTTGGTACAGTGGCTTCACTGTATGCATAAAGCATTTTCGCACCATGTCTGATTATCCCGCCATGCTCCTGGTTGGTGCCCGGTAAAAAACCCGGGACATCCACTAAAGTAAGTACGGGTATATTAAAAGCATCACAAGTCCTTATAAATCTTCCACCCTTATCTGAAGCATTAATATCTAAACATCCTGCCAGTACCTTAGGTTGATTGGCTATTACACCGATAGATTTTCCGTTAAGCCTAACAAATCCGGTTATTATATTCATGGCATAATAAGGCTGTACCTCCATAAAGTCGCCATTATCTGCTATTGCTCTTATTATCTCTTTCATATCATAAGCTCTATTCGGATTATCCGGTACAATTTCGTTAAGCATATCTTCGATTCTATTTAAGTCATCATCACACTCAAATACCGGAACCCCTTCCATATTATTCGAAGGCAGAAAGCTTAGTAGTCTTTTGATTTCATTTATACATTCTTCCTCATTATCGCTTATAAAATGAGCTACTCCGCTTATTTGATTATGAGTCATAGCTCCGCCCAGTTCCTCAAAAGTAACATCTTCACCGGTCACTGCTTTAATAACTTGCGGTCCGGTAATAAACATTTGACTGGTCTTGTCAACCATAAATACGAAATCAGTCAAAGCGGGAGAATAAACTGCTCCACCGGCACAGGGACCCATTATAACAGATATTTGCGGAATTACACCTGATGCTACGGTATTCCTATAAAATATGTTTCCGTATCCGGAAAGTGCATCTACTCCTTCTTGTATTCTTGCTCCGCCTGAATCATTAATACCGACAAGAGGTGCTCCCATCTTTAATGCCATATCCATCACCTTGCATATTTTCTTTGAATGCATTTCTCCCAAAGAACCACCTATAACAGTAAAATCTTGTGCAAAGGCATAAACCAGCTTTCCATCTACTGTTCCATAGCCTGTTACGACACCCTCCCCGGGAGCTTCTACATCTTTCATACCCAACTCTGTACAACGATGCTTAACAAAAGCATCAATTTCTACAAAACTATTCTCGTCAAAAAGCAGTGTCAACCTCTCTCTCGCAGTCAGCTTACCAGCTTCATGTTGTCTTTTTATTCTTTTCTCTCCACCGCCTTGAGAAATAGCTTGTTTTAAATCTTGAAGTTCTCTGATTTTTTCTGTTGCCATATTACCACTCCCTATCCTTTCCTTTCACATAACTCTATTAAAACGCCATTTGTACTTTTAGGATGCAAAAAAGCAATTCTTGCACCTCCGGCGCCATACCTAGGTTTTTCATCTATGAGTCTAATTCCTTTTTCTTTTGCTTCTGCCAATGCTTCATCAATATCTTCTACTCTCAATGCAATATGCTGTATTCCCTGTCCCTTTTTTTCTATAAATTTTTCAATGGGACTATCTGAAGAAGTAGCTTCCAGCAATTCAATTTCTGTATCTCCCAAGGGTAGGAAAGCCACTTTTACCTTTTGTTCTTCCACAATTTCTATTCCCTGAAGCTTTAGACCGAGAATATCTTCGTAAAATTTAACAGATTCCTCTAAATTACTGACAGCAATTCCTATATGATCCAGCTTGCTAACCATCCATTCATCCCTCCTTGTTATTTATTATGTCTGAGAGTTCTATTGCAGCAGAATAAGTATCCTTTGTTTTGTTATAAACCTCCATTATAAGTACAGATACATAATCTGTGCTTCGCTGCAGTTTAATTACCTTACCTATTAAATTTTCTTTAAATATACCTAGTATCTCTTCTTCAATTGCTTTCTTTCTTCTTTCTTCATACTTTCCTGTTTTTTTCATATATATATGGTGGTCTTCTATATCTTTATATAATTCTTCAATCCCAATATTATTTATTGCAATAATGTTTTTAACAGGGGGCCTATAATTATCATCATCATTTAAATCCAACATCATTTCTATCTCTGTAACTGTCCTTTCGGCACCGTCTCTGTCAGATTTATTTACTGCAAATATATCTCCTATTTCCATAATGCCGGCTTTTATCGCCTGTATATCGTCTCCAAGCCCCGGCACCATAACCATAACCACAGTATCAGCCACCTTGACTATATCTATTTCCGATTGACCCACTCCCACTGTTTCAATGAAAATATAATCATAACCCATTATATCCATAACTTTAACAGCACCGTGAACTGACTTTGAAAGTCCTCCCAATGCGCCTCTGGTACCCATGCTTCTGATAAAGACTCCTTCGTCAGTACTTAAATCTGTCATTCGTATCCTGTCTCCCAATATAGCACCGCCGCTAAAAGGACTAGTGGGGTCTATCGCAATTATAGCTACTTTTTTTCCGGTTTTTCTTATATGTTTCGCCAGCTTATCAGTTACAGTACTTTTACCTGCGCCGGGCGGCCCTGTGATTCCAATAATCCTCGACCTGCCTGTTAAATGATAGAGTTCTTTTACTATTTTTATCCCGTCCTCACTTTCACTTTCCAGATAAGTGATTAAACGTGCGGCAGCCCTCTTTTCTCCCCTTAACAAGCCTGTCTTAATATCCAATTCAAACACCGCCCTTATGCTCTCTTTATATTCTGCTTAATAAAATCTATCGCTATTCCTGTCGGGGTACCCGGAGTAAATACTGCTGCAATACCTGCATCTTTAAGCCCGGGTATATCTTCTTCCGGTATCACTCCTCCGCCGACTACCAGAATATCGTCTCCTCCTTTGTCACGTAAAAGATTTACGATTTTAGGGAAAAGGTGGTTATGAGCTCCTGAAAGTACGCTAAGAGCTACACAATCGACATCCTCTTGTATTGCCGCCTCAGCTATTTGCTCAGGAGTTTGTCTAAGTCCTGTATAAATAACTTCCATACCTGCATCTCTTAAAGCACGGGCAACTACTTTTGCGCCTCTATCATGCCCATCAAGGCCGGGTTTTGCAACCAAAACTCTAATCGGTCTATTCATTTCTTCCCCTCCTTAAAGAATAACAGATTGCTGATATTCGCCGAATACCGATCTTAAAACGTCACATATTTCACCTAATGTAGCATAAGACCTAACTGCCTCAATAATATAAGGCATAAGGTTTTCATCACCGGAAGCTGCTTTTTTAAGTGCTTCCAAATCATCAATTACCTTTTTATTATCTCTTTCGGCTTTAAGGTTTTCAAGCTTTTGTTTCTGCATTTCTCCAACTGCAGGATCAACCCTTAATAAGCCTTTAGGTGTGGATTCTTCAATTTCAAATTTGTTCATTCCGACAACAATTCTCTCGCCTTTTTCAATTTCTTTTTGGTATTTATATGCAGAATCCTGTATTTCTTTTTGCATAAATCCTCTTTCAATAGCTTTCGCCGCACCACCCAAATCATCTATCTTTTTAATATACTCAGCGGCTTTTTTTTCTATTTCCGTTGTTAAGCTCTCAACATAATAGGAGCCTGCCAACGGATCTACCGTCTCAGTTACACCGCTTTCATAAGCAACTATCTGCTGGGTTCTTAATGCTATTCTGACTGAATCTTCAGATGGAAGTGCCAAAGCCTCGTCTCTGGAATTAGTATGCAATGATTGGGTTCCCCCCAGCACGGCGGCCAATGTCTGAACCGCAACTCTGACTACATTATTATCGGGCTGCTGTGCAGTAAGTGTTGAACCACCAGTTTGAGTATGAAATCTAAGCATCATTGATTTAGGATTCTTTGCGCCAAATCTTTCCTTCATGATTTTCGCCCATAACTTTCTTGCTGCTCTAAATTTTGCAACTTCTTCCAACAAATCATTATGAGAGTTAAAAAAGAATGAAAGTCTGGGGGCAAATTCGTCTATGTCCAAGCCTGCTTTGATTGCCGCATCAACATATGCTATTCCGTCAGCCAATGTAAAGGCAACTTCTTGGACAGCGGTAGAACCGGCCTCTCTGATATGATAACCACTAATAGATATAGTGTTCCACTTGGGTACATTAGAAGCACAGTACTCAAAAATATTAGTTATTAATCTCATAGATTCCTCAGTGGGAAAAATATATGTACCCCTTGCGATATATTCTTTCAAAATATCATTTTGAATCGTCCCTGATAATTTATCAGGAGTAACTCCTTGCTTCTCTGCTACTGCAATATACATTGCTAAAAGGACAGATGCAGGAGAATTGATAGTCATTGACGTGCTGACTTTATCCAATGGTATCCCATCAAATAGTATTTCCATGTCTTTCAATGAATCAATTGCAACTCCGACCTTCCCTACTTCCCCTTCGGATAAGGAATGATCGGAATCGTATCCTATTTGTGTCGGCAAGTCAAAAGCAACACTAAGACCGGTTTGTCCTTGATTTAACAAGTACTTATATCTTTTGTTTGATTCTTCAGCCGTAGCAAAACCGGCATATTGTCTCATGGTCCATAGCCTTCCCCTATACATAGTAGGTTGCACACCCCTAGTATAAGGATACATCCCCGGATAGGAAAGATTTTCGTCATAACCTATATTTGCTGTATCTTCCGGGTCATACAGTCTTTTAACAGTAATTCCTGAGCCGTTAATGAACTCAGCTTTTCTTTCGGGTCTTTTAGTTAAAGTCTTTTCGATTAAGGATTCCCATTTTTCTTTATCACTCATACTACTCTCCCCTAACTAAAACAATTTTATTTTTATTTAAGCTTAACAAACATTAAAAGTTGCAACAATGCAACATTTATTCATCACAATATCGCAGAAAGCATTTTAACGACCGTAATAAGTATATCATACCTCATTAAAATGATTCCAACTTGTAAAAAGGTAACATAAATTATCGTTTAATTCAACTTTTTTTGTATGCCTTGTCGAAATATTTGAATGATATCTTTCATTTTATTATGCTGTTGCAGGATTTCCTTCTTTTATATATAATAACATATTTCTTATATAAAAAGTACTATTATTTTTATTTATTTTTTAACAAAGTGATAAAAAAAGAGACACATTGTAAAATGCGCCCCTTTCTAAAAACTGCTTAAAACAGACCCGTTATCAC
>CAYXUX010000088.1:0-7991 GCA_964468275.1 uncultured Clostridiaceae bacterium | reverse complement strand
CTCATTATAATAATTAATTTCCTTGATTGATTAAGTAAGCTATCTAACCGCAATTATTGCTAAGTAACGTTAAAGATGTTGCGTAATCAGTATTCTAACACATACTATTGACAATGATGGTTAGAATGTGTTAGAATTGTGTTAGATAAAGCTGGAGGTGTTTGTAATGTTATATGTTGAAGGTTCTACATTAGAGCTGAAAAGCAAAGTAACAGATGATATATGCAAGACAATAGTAGCCTTTGCTAATACTCAAGGTGGAACTATTTATATAGGAATTGAAAATGACGGGAAAGCAATAGGTGTAGACAAAATTGAAGATGAAATGCTAAAGGTCTCTAACATGGTACGAGATTCTATAAAGCCTGATGTTACAATGTTTACATCTATTTCTACTGTAAAAGAACAAGGAGAAAACATAATAAAAATAAAAGTGCAAAAGGGCAGTCAAAACCCTTATTATCTAAGGAACAAAGGCTTGAGACCTGAAGGGGTTTATGTCCGTCACGGAGCGTCATCTGCACCGGCAAGTGAGTCTGCGATTCGCCGAATGATTAAAGAGGCAGACGGAGACAGCTATGAGAAAATGCGTTCTTTAAATCAAGATCTTACTTTTCTATATTCGGAAGCAGAATTTCAAAAAAGAGGAGTGGCTTTTGATGAAAACCATATGAAAACATTGCAACTTTTGAATGAGGACAGTATTTTTACCAATCTTGCTTTATTGCTTTCCGACCAGTGTTCCCATAAAGTAAAAGCTGCCGTATTTGAAGGCACAAGCAAATCAATTTTTAAGGATCGAAGAGAGTTTACGGGTTCTTTATTAAAGCAATTAAGTGATGCCTATGCATACTTAAACCAATATAATAAAATCCGTGCTGAATTTGATGGCTTGTACAGAACAGACAAAAGAGATTATCCTGAAGATGCTTTACGAGAAGCCCTTTTGAATGCAATAGTGCATAGAGATTATTCTTATAGCGCAGACATTCTTATCAGCATTTTTGATAATAGGCTGGAGCTTATTTCTGTTGGTGGATTGGTAAAAGGAGTAACTTTGCCTGACATTATGTTAGGTTTATCCATAACGAGAAATAAGGGTCTTGCAGCAATTTTTTATCGACTGAACTTTATTGAAGCATACGGAACAGGGATACCAAAGATTTTAGATGCTTATAAGGGGTTAGTACGGCAACCTTCAATAGAGGCGACTGATAATGCTTTTAAAATAGTTCTTCCTAATTGTAATGAATTGTCAAAAGAAATGCAGTTGACGGATCAAGAACAAAAAGTAATTGACCTCATTTCCATACATGGCAAAATCAACAGAAGACTTGTTGAGGAAAGACTTGGCGTATCACAAACCATGGCAGGCAGAATTCTTAAAAATATGGTTGATATGAATATAATCGCAAAAAAGGGGCAAGGGAAAAATACTGTATATAATTTAAAATAAAATAAATATCCATAAAAGACTCTGCTTTAGGGAGTAGTGGAGTGTTTAGAACTATCATTTGGATATGTTACTGTAAGGAGTACATCAGAACAAAAGAGGAACTGACATTTCTAAAATGAAAAAAGATACGATTGAAGCAAATGGATTTGCTATTTAAATTTATACTAAATACTTTCAAAATGATTTTACAAGTTTTACGGATATTGCAAAATACAAAAGTGGTGAGCCTAATGATATAATTAGGAATTGGATGCGTTCAAGAGATAATTAGTTATAAAACTTGTGCAAGGCATTGTAAAGTATAAACCCTATTTGAAAAACCGTGTTTTAAATGCACTACACAATGCGGATTTATCAAGTTATAATGAGAATATGGGTTCTTTAATTTTAAAAGACATTCAAAAATCTATCAAAGAAATAGAAAAAGTGTAGAATTGTAAATTGGAGGCGTTTTTATGTGGTCAAGGTGGGAAGTAAAAGCCTATGCAAGAAAATTTTTAAAAAGACATTACTTAAAGGCTTTTTTAGTATGCATTATTGTATGGGCTTTAGGAAGCGGCATAACCAGTAATACACATTGGGAAAAACCAAAACACGAGCAAAGACATACAATTCTTGAAAATGATAAAGTGATTTTAGGACTTAGAAATCCGATTTTTAATTTTGGACTGAAAAAAATAGGCCTATCTTATAACTTTAAAGTGTCAAAAAAAATGATACCTATGATTTCTATAATTACCTTTGCACTTACTGTTTTTGTTGGTAATGTTGCCGAAGTGGGTAAAGTCCGGTTTTTTTTAAATGCATTTAAAAATGACGATGCTGATACGATAGATGTCTTTACAGCATTTAATTCAGAACAATATATAGATATTGTTAAAACTCAATTTTACAGAGGATTTTTTAATTTCTTATGGACTTTATTATTTATAATACCCGGTATAATCAAGTCTTATGAATATAGAATGGTTCCTTATATCATATCAAAGGAGCCAAACATGGCACCAAGTGAAGCCATACGTAGGAGTAGATTTATAACAGAGGGACATAAGTGGAAAATGTTTGTTTTGGATTTATCCTTTCTAGGTTGGAATATTCTAGGTTCTTTGTTTTTTGGCGTAGGCAGTGTTTTTGTAATACCATATGAAGAAGCCTCTTTTGCAAGATTATATAATATCATATCCGGTGAAGACGATAATGAAATTGATGCGGAATATGAAATAAGTGGGTATTAAAAACAGCATTTTTCTATTTATAAATTTAAGATATGCATAGCTATGATGCTAAAGAGCGCTAGAAGATTTTTATTACAATATGGTTATTATAGATAATTTGGACTACTTGTCAATTTCTTATTGACAAGGGAATATAAATATGATTAAATAATAAAAACTTGTTAAACGTTAAATTGCCATGATGGAGAACGATATTTATTGTAAAAAGTCATAGAGAGTCGGCATGTGGTGTAAGCCGATACTTTTAATAAATATAAATCCCTCCGGAGCTGTTCCTTTGAAATATGCCGTTAACAAAGTAAAGGGAGCTGATTAGTCTCATTATCGACTTAGGTTTGTTTGAACTGAAAAAGGTGGTGTTTTTTATATAGCACTATTAAGGTGGTACCGCGGGTAAACTCGTCCTTGAATGATTTGGACGGGTTTTTTTGTTACAAAAATTATGAAACAATAAAAAATGACGGAGGAATGACATGCAATTATTAAAGAATCAAGTAACGCACGAAACAAATGAGGTATTAGAGTTGTTGGATTTTGAAAAAGCGAAAAAAAATTTGGACAATGTGATAAAACCCACAAAGCTTATCTATAGCCCTGTTTTCAGCGAGGAAAGCGGAGTGGAGGTTTATATTAAACCGGAAAACTTACAAAATACCGGATCCTTCAAGATTCGCGGAGCTTATAATAAAATTAGTAAATTATCTCAATATGAATGTCGCAAAGGTCTTATCTGTTCCTCGGCGGGGAATCATGCCCAAGGTGTTGCATTTGCAGCGCAAAAACTTGGAGTTGAAGCAACCGTCGTTATGCCAAAAACGACTCCCTTAATCAAAGTTGAAGCTACTAAAAATTATGGTGCCAATGTTATATTGGCTGAAGACTGTTATGATGATGCATATGCCGAGGCATGCAGATTGGAAAAAAAACACGGATATGTATTCATACATCCATTTGATGATTTAGATGTGATAGAGGGACAGGGGACTATTGCTTTTGAAATATTAAAAGAGCTTAATGATGTAGATTGTATTCTTGTGCCCGTTGGAGGAGGCGGACTGATAAGCGGTATTGCTGTAGCTGCAAAATCTTTGAATCCAAATATAAAAATAATAGGTGTAGAGCCGGAAGGCGCTAACTCTATGAAAGAGTCAGTAGATAATAAGAGATTAATAAATTTAAAAAATATAAGTACCATTGCAGATGGTGTCGCAGTAAAAAAACCCGGGGCGATGACCTATTCTATCATAAGGGACTATGTAGATGATATTATAACAGTGACAGACTTTGAAATAATGGAAGCAGTTTTGATTTTTTTGGAAAAACATAAAATGATCAGCGAAAGTGCCGGTGCATTATCCCTCGCGGGAGCAAAAAAGATGAAAGGATATAAAAAAGCTGTTTGTTTGGTAAGCGGCGGTAACATAGATGTTTTAACAATATCATCTATGATAAATCAAGGACTTTATTCACGTGGCCGTATATTTTGTTTTTCTGTTGATTTGCCTGATAAACCCGGGGAGTTGTTGAAAGTATCAAAGATTCTTGCCAACTTAAATGCAAATGTAATCAAATTGGCTCATAATCAGTTTAAAGCCTTAAACCGACTAACTGAAGTTCAATTGGAGGTAACAGTTGAGACAAATAATTATGCGCATATTCAACGTATTATTTCTGAAATGAACAGGGCCAATTATAAAATTAAAACCTTATAAACCGTATAGGGCGATTTAAATAACCTAGAAATACAGGCTGTGGGCTGTTCGGATAAATATTCCATAGTCCTGCAACAGCTATTTGACTGTTATCATGGGTTCTAAAAAAGTATTCACAAGTGTCGGTACAGATAAAAGCAGTATATATTGTATAATCGTAGGCACCTTTGTTTGTAAGTACAATTCCTTTAGGTATTGATACATTCTCCACTATGTGAAAACATGTTGTTATTGCTTCAATTTTGCTTCTTGATATGGAGGAATGAGATTTTAAAAATGATGCCCTTACAAACCTCTCCGGGGAGGTAAAACCACCGGGCAAGGGTACTGTTCCGCCGCCTTGGCCGAACGGTGTTAGTTTAACCTTTCCCCAAAGGGCCTCTTCCTCTTGTGCCGTAGATACTTGGAGGTAATTCCTTAGATTAGTCATATGCCATTTAAAATCGGGACTATTTGCCATTACACCTATGGGGTTATTAAATATTTCCAGCCCATTTTTTGTTTGTTCTATTACTGCACATTGGCCGCTTCTATCTGTTGCAATCCAGTGTAAGGGTGCGGCAATTTTGGTAATGGGATCCGGTGAACCAACAATATAAATATTTTTCAACAAAAGGTAGATATCCTTTACAGACCTGCATTTACCTAGGATAAAATGTAAAAAATCCAAAGATGAAATAGGCTCCTTTTTGTTAATATCAACAGTTATATCATAATCCGCATATCCGGCAAAATATAAGGCAGCGGCAGCAAACCCATTTTCATTTACGCCGTCAAAAAAACCTAGTATGCCTTCACTTTCTTGACCGATGCCTATGAAGCTATAGCTGTTAATATAAGATTTTGCAGTAAGAGAATCATGCCATTGGTAATTCTTTGGTATAACGTAAATACCGGGTTCTATATCGTGGGAAAAATCCATATTACGCCCGAAAAAGTTTTCTTTATTGTAAGATTGCAAAGTTAATGCCGTACACATAGTTTCACTCCTTTAATCAAAGTTAATAAAAAGCATATTTTATTACTATAAAGATAAAATCCCTTACCTTATAAAATATGCTTAAAAAATTCTGATGTTACAAAGGATTATTATTTTACGAGATGTGATTTTATTAGTCCTTTTTCTATAATCGGAAGATGTGCATTTATTTAAAATTGCTTATATTTTATCTAAACAATCTTTTTATTAATCCGGCAAAGGAAAGAGGTACTATCCTGTTAAACAAGTTATTAGCCGAATTATATCCTGATTCAATAAGTTTTGCTTTAGCTTCGTCACTTAAATTAACATCTAATGTTGCAACGTCTGAGACTTTTATATCTTCTATATAATTTATATCCGTTTTTGAATGACTTGGAATACCTATATCGTAAACCGACGAAATTATATTTTTTATTATATTAATTGGTGTTGTGAGACTATATATTTTTTTATCATTAGTGAAGTGAAAGCCAATTGCGGGGTAAATTGAGTTATCAATAAGCCAATAGGGGAAAGTGTCAAAAACTCCTCCGTCAATCAGATAATGATTAATGCCTTTTCGTTTTATCACCACGGGCTTGAAAGCAAAGGGTATAGAAGTGCTGATACGGATCGCTTTTGCAACCTCAAATTCATCAGGATCTATACCGTAGTACACAAGATCATCCGGCAAGACTACACTTTTTATTCTGGTGGCATCAACGCAATTCATTCTTATTTTATAACCATTGGGATTCTTTTTATCAATAAATCCATCTTTTAAATCTCCAAAAGTTCTGATACCTTTATCGGCTAAAATGTGATATATCCATTTTTCAAGATAGTCCCCGTCTAAAAGTGCCTTATCCTTGGAAAAAGCGATAATATTATTCAAAATACTCTTTACACGAGATTCGGTCTTCCTAACACTTATTTTGCCGGGGTTTTGACTATATAAGTTAAAGACCGGGTGTGTGTCGGAACTGTTTATTAATGCCATGAATTCTTTGTGTTCTCTAACAACAGGCAAAGCGGCTGCTTCATTAATTTGTAGATCTTTAAGATCTAGAGTATCCACAACTTCCCTAAATTCTCTGGAGTCATAACCGGCTGCTTCTATAGCTATAGCAAGGGCACCTACGGATACACCGGCCATATTGCCCCAGTTTACGCTGTTTTCTTTACTAGATTTGAAAACACCGATATATGCAAAACCTTTCACTCCGCCACCGCCTAATGTAAGGCCAAAGGTGTTATTCTTATTTTCCATAATCATTTTCCTTAATACTTTCCCACGTTCTTCCAATCCGTTGAGATACCCGGATCTCCGGGGGTCCAATCCGCCGGGACACCAAGACCCGTAATACGATTATATTGTAATGCTTGAATAAGGCGAATTATTTCATCAACATTTCTACCAACCGGTTGGCCGTTAATTAACCAACTTTGAATTCTACCTTCAGGATCTATAATAAAAGAGGCACGATAAGCAGCACCTGTTTCTTCATTTAAGACTCCATATCGTTTTGTCACTTCGTGAGTACGGTCGGAAAGAAGAGGGTAATTGATCTTACGTCCACTAGGTGAAATCTCCATAAAAATTTTATGTGAGTAGACGCTATCTGTACTGATAGCTAACGGTTGGGTATTGATTGATTCCCATATAGATTTTCTGGCAGCGACCGCCGCTAACTCTGTAGGTCAGACGAAGGTAAAATCACCGTTATAAAAAAACAGGACAACCCATTTTCCTAAATATTGATTTAAACGTATTTTGACTAATTCACCATATAGAACACCTTCAAGAGTAAAGATAGGGGCAGGATCACCTACATCGAAATAATCACAGATTTTTGACCATTGTATTTGCAAAGGGCTTATGGGATTATACGGGAAACAATCACAAAAATTGTTATTTATTTTTGATGGAACGTGATAATTTTGAGCAATGCAATTTTGGGGGTCATAATATGAATTGAATTTATCCAAATTGTATCATCCTTTCATAAATACTCATTTATAATCATAATATTCGATTTAAATTAGGATGACACATAGCCTGACCAATCAGGCTTGGAACAGGCCGATTTTTATCAATCTTTTTCGTATGACAGGGCCTAAAAAAGAAGCAATTAAAATTTTTATAAGGTCACCGGGTATAAAAGGAATTACTCCCATTGCAAAGGCCTGAGCTGCAGATATACTTGCTTGATATGATAACCACATGGAACCAAAAACATAGCATACGGACATACCCAATACCATACCTGTAAAACACATATACCATTTATCAAAATACTTATCAATAAAAAAGCCGGAGATTAGCGCCATAAATATAAATCCGATAAGATAACCGCCTGTAGGTCCAATTATTTTAGATGGACCGCCGCCAAAACCCGAAAAAACAGGAAGGCCGATAAACCCTATAAGCATATAAATGATATAGCTCATGGTGCCTCTTTTCATACCGAGAGCATAAAGAGAAAAATATATAGCTAGGTTGGTAAAAGTGACAGGAACCACACCGATTGGTATTGACAAAGGACCTAATATACATATTACTGCCGCCATAACCCCGATAATCGCCATTCTGTACACATTTGTTTTATTCTCCAAGATATCACCTT
>CAYXUX010000087.1:6813-8112 GCA_964468275.1 uncultured Clostridiaceae bacterium | reverse complement strand
ATAGTTAATCTGGGGAAAAAAACTATGGAAATAGAAATTGAGAACAAGGAAAAATTAACGGTATTAATTGAGAATATAAAGAGTGATATAAATCAAGTGAAGGCGGGAAAGAAGTCTATACATGCCTACGATGCGCAGACTGTCAATATTGACGGTGTATATATTGATAAGAAGAAGTAAAGAGTTTACGGCGAAAAATATTGAAATAACGGTAATACGAAAGATGTTGAAAAAAATATAAATATTTTTTAAAATCTTGTATATTATAATAAATAAGTATATAATGTTTATATTGGTACAGCGTCAGGTCTGTGATTGAAAGTCGATGCCGGTCGCAGGCGAAACGACCCACGTAAGCAAAACAATGTTTTGTGAGCATGGTGCGATTTAGGGGTAAGACCGTCCGGAGTAGTCCGAGAGGAGTAGTAGTGAGGAGTTAAATGCTTGAGCGAACCTTCCAGGCGGCGAGTGTGGGGGCAAAGATCAGGTCAGCTGACGCGCGTGACCATAATCAAGGTATAGGTGATTGGTTGAGAACGTTTTTTCCGGGTATCGAAAAATCCTGTTCTAATGGCCTACCTAACCTAAGTAAAAAAGAAAGAGGGATTTTTTCATGTACGAGGACAAAACGTTAGTTTGCAAAGATTGCGGACAGGAATTTACTTTTACTGCAGGAGAACAAGAATTTTATGCAGAAAAAGGATTCCAAAATGAGCCTGCAAGATGCAGAGATTGCAGAATGGCTAGAAAAGCTGCTAATAACGGCAGAAGAGAAAGAGTCATGTATGATGCAGTATGTGCTGATTGCGGCAAAGAAACCAAGATTCCATTTAACCCAACCAATGACAGACCTGTTTATTGCAGAGAATGCTTTGAAGCTAGAAGAAACCAAGAATAAATGAAATAGCCACGAAAGTGGCTATTTTATTTTTCCGGACGTGATGAGGATTATTGTATTTCAATGCATTAAGATTTTTATCAATGCCTGGGTTGACAATAAGATAATTTTTGGTGGATTCAGTTATACACAAGGATGCTTATATGTATAAACAGGTCGAATAGTGTATATATATGCAAGGAAAAAGATTAAATCCTTTTCCCCATTTTTTTTACACAATTAATTAACAAAGTTTTCACAACAGCAACCAAGCAAAGCCAACTTATCAACAGACATATTCACATTATCCACAGATTTCACATGATTTTTATAATATTAATGCAGAGTTTATCCACAGAGTTATAAAATTCAAAGGCATGCATATAATAAACATATATCAATATTTGTCGAGTTTTAAAGGG
>CAYXUX010000087.1:5539-6713 GCA_964468275.1 uncultured Clostridiaceae bacterium | reverse complement strand
GGGGTCAAGATTCTTCGGCTAAAGCCTCAGAATGACAGGTAGGTGATAAAATATCCTTATAATAATCATTATATTATTGCAGGATTATTTATCCTAATGTAGAATAAACTATATAGACGGTAGCATAATAGTTGCGAAAGGAGATGTTTTTATGCGTATAAAAGTCAGCGGTAAGAATATTGTTGTAACGGAAGCTTTGAGAGACAGAGTTGAAAAGAAATTATCCAAGTTTGAGAAATTTTTTAACCCGGATACCGTGGCTCATGCGACCTTGGCTGTAGAAAAAAACAGGCATATTATTGAGGTTACTATTCCTTTTAACGGAGTGCTTCTTAGAGGGGAAGAGGCTACCGACGATATGTACACATCTATTGACAGTGTTGTCGAGAAGTTGGAAAGACAGATTGCCAGACATAGGACGAAATTGGAGAAAAGAATCAAAGACGGCAGTGTAAGATTCGAGAATTTCTGCTTTGATGCGGATGAGGATGAACCCGGGGAGCCTAAGATTGTAAGGACAAAAAGATTTGCTATGAAGCCCATGCCTGTTGAGGAGGCAGTATTGCAAATGGAGCTGCTTGGCCATGTGTTTTTCATGTTTTTTAATGCCGAATCGGAAGAAGTTAATGTGGTTTACAAAAGGAAAGACGGTAATTACGGTTTGATAGAGCCGACATTTTAATAAGCGTTTCAGCCGGACGAATTGTCCGGCTGAATTATTTTTTGGATCATTATTTATAAATTGCATCATTTTATTTCTAATACTATAAAGATTATTAATATTTGCTAAAGATTACGTTGTGGAGAGACTTAAAGTCTGTTAGCGAAATGTAGGATAAGCGAAATCATGGCACCGAAAGGACTTAACATAGACTGATTTTATTATAGCTATCGGGGATAATTTTGATTTCGCCCGGAATGAGCTTACAGAGTATTAGTCTTGTAACTCAGTAATCGTAGTAAATATAATAATCTGATTTGCAGCAACGATAAGATATAAACACATATCTTGGAACTGCGGTATAGGTAAAATTGTCCGGCTGAATTGTTTTTTGCATTTCTTGTTATAAAACTTTTCATATGATAAAATTAATAATGCAGAAAAGGGGTATTCCTTTTGGGTCAAGATCCTTCGGCTGAAGCCTCAGGATGACAGACTTGATACTGTTATTCG
>CAYXUX010000087.1:0-5439 GCA_964468275.1 uncultured Clostridiaceae bacterium | reverse complement strand
GGGTCAAGATCCTTCGGCTGAAGCCTCAGGATGACAGACTTGATACTGTTATTCGAGCATAAGAATGCAGAATCTTGGGATGACAAGCTCGATACTGTCATTCTGAGGAGCATGGGGACGAAGAATCTTGGAATGATGAAAAAATAGGTATAAAAGAACATGGTAATATGGGAAAATATATTGGGAGTGAAGTAATTATGTCTTTTTTCAGTAAATTATTCGGTAATGAAAACGAAAAAGAAATAAAAAAAATAGAGAGAATAGTTGACGAAATAGAATCTTTGGAAAATAAAATGAAAGCCTTGACAGACGAGCAGCTCAAAGGGAAAACCGATGAGTTTAGAAAAAGACTGGAGACAGGAGAAACCCTTGATGATATACTTCCCCAGGCTTTTGCCGTAGTGCGGGAAGCTTCAAAACGCGTTCTGAACATGAGGCATTTCAGAGTTCAGCTTATAGGCGGAATTGTTCTGCATCAAGGCAGAATCGCAGAAATGAAGACAGGGGAAGGTAAGACTCTTGTTGCCACTTTGCCTGTATATTTAAATGCTTTGGAAGGCAAAGGTGTTCACGTTATAACCGTAAATGATTATTTAGCCACTCGTGACAGTGAGTGGATGGGGCAAATCTATAAATTTTTGGGATTGTCCGTGGGGCTTATCGTGCACGGTCTTGACAGCGGTGAGAGGCAGGAAGCTTATAACTGCGATGTAACCTATGGTACAAATAATGAGTTTGGATTTGACTATTTGAGAGATAATATGGTTATTTATAGGGAGCAAATGGTTCAGAAGGATTTGAACTATGCCATAGTGGATGAGGTGGACAGTATATTAGTAGACGAAGCCAGAACGCCGCTGATTATTTCTGGTGCGGGAGAAAAGTCTACCAATCTTTATTTTGCCGCAGATACCTTTGTAAAAACATTAAAGCGTGGGGAAGATACAAAGGAAGCAAGTCGTTCCGAGCTTCTATCTCAGTACCTAGATGGTGATACGGAAGATGAAGATGATATTAAGGAAAAAGGCGATTATACCGTTGACCCAAAGGCGAAAACAGTGCTTCTGACTGAGAACGGTGTTAAAAAGGCTGAAAGCTTTTTTGGAATAGAGAATCTTGCGGACCCGGATAATATGGAAGTACAACACCATATAAATCAGGCATTAAAAGCAAGGGCTATTATGAAAAGAGATATTGATTATGTTGTCAAAGACGGGGAAGTAATAATAGTTGACGAATTTACCGGAAGATTAATGATGGGAAGACGGTATAGCGAAGGTCTCCATCAGGCTATAGAGGCAAAAGAAAATGTAAAAATCGAGAGAGAGAGTCAAACCCTTGCAACCATAACTTTTCAAAATTATTTTAGGATGTATGAGAAGCTTGCAGGGATGACCGGTACCGCAAAAACCGAGGAAGATGAATTCAGGGCTATCTACAATCTTGATGTTGTGGTTATACCTACCAACATGCCCATGATAAGGGAGGATTGTCCCGATGTGGTATATAAAAACGAAAGAGGCAAGTTCAATGCCGTAGTTGAGGAAATAGAGGAGCTTCATAAAAACGGGCAGCCGGTGCTGGTGGGAACTATATCCATTGAAAAATCGGAGCTTTTAAGCAGTATGTTGAAAAAAAGAGGTGTACCCCATGAAGTACTGAATGCCAAATATCATGATAAAGAAGCTGAAATCATAGCCAAAGCAGGTGAGAAAAACTCTGTAACTATATCAACGAATATGGCCGGCAGAGGAACGGATATTGTTCTTGGGGAAGGTGTCAAGGAGCGCGGCGGTCTGCATGTAATAGGTACGGAAAGGCATGAGTCCAGACGTATAGATAATCAGCTGCGAGGCAGGTCCGGCAGGCAAGGGGATATGGGCAGCAGCAGATTTTATATTTCATTGGAAGATGATTTGATGAAGCTTTTTGGTTCAGAAAAGCTGATGGGACTGGTGGAGACCTTGGGTATGGATGAAGATATGCCTATAGAGCACGGATTATTAACAAAATCCATAGAAAATGCTCAGAAGAAGGTTGAAGGAAGAAACTTTGATATAAGGAAACATGTGCTGCAGTATGATAATGTGATGAATAAGCAAAGAGAAGTAATCTATGCGCAAAGGCGCCAAGTCCTTATGGGTGAAGACTTAAAGGCTTCCGTTACAGATATGTTAAAAGAATTGATATCCGACTCCGTAGATGCTTATACTATGGGAAGCCAATATCCCGAAGATTGGGATATTGTTGGGCTTTTGGAATATCTGCAATCAATATTTTTACCGAAGAAAAGCATGAGAAAAGAAGAAATAGAAGGTATGGATAGGGAAGAGTTAAAGGAAACTCTTTTAGATAAAGGATTAAAACTATACGAAGCCAAGGAAGCGGAAATAGGCAGCGAAAACATGAGAGAGCTGGAAAGGGTTATATTATTAAGAGTTGTAGATACTAAATGGATGGATCATTTGGATGCTATGGATCAGTTGAGGGAAGGTATCAGTCTCAGGGCATATGGGCAGCAAGACCCGGTTCAGGCTTATCAAATAGAAGGATATGACATGTTTTTGGAGCTTGTTAAGAGCATAAAACAGGATACCGTTAAATATATTTTTCATGTCAGTGTAAATAGGATGCCTCAAAGGGAAAAGGTAGCGGAGCCCGTTGCCACCAATGAAGGCGACGGTGTTAAAAAGCCGGTGGTCAAAGAGGCAAAGGTAGGCAGAAACGACCCCTGTCCCTGCGGCAGCGGAAAGAAATATAAAAAGTGTTGCGGGAGATGAACGACGGCTGAGCGATGGCTAGACGATTGTAGGGTCGATACTCCATTGAGTCATGAGAAAGACTCTTCGCTATCGCTCAGAGTGACAGTGAAGGAAGTGTCAAAGTGACAGTGTAGGAAGCACCCCCCCCCTTGTCATTCTGAAGGAGCGTAGGGACTGAAGAATCTTGACCCCAAAGGAATACTCCGGCACCGCGACTTGTAACCAATAAAAGAAATCCCTGGTTTCGAGTCCGTGATTAGTAATCGAATAAATACAGGAGGAATAAAATGATTGAACTGGATAAGTATAAAATAGAATTACCGGAATTGGAAATAGCAATAAATAATATAGAGGTGTCTCTTTGACCTGGATAATTTAAAACTGCAACTGACTGAAACAGAAGGGAAAATGCAATTGGAGGGATTTTGGGAAAACTCGGAGGAAGCGGCTCAGGTATTGCAAAACTCAAAGAGACTAAAAGAAAAAGTCGATCGGATTGATAATTTAAAAAACGCTTTTGATGACTTTAAAGCATTGTTGGACTTATGTGAAGAAGAGAGTGAAAAGACTCTTCTTTCGGATATAGAAAATGATTTTGGAAAATTAAAAAATGAAATCGAAAAGTTTTCAATAGAAACTCTGCTTAGGGGTGAATACGATAAAAATAATGCGATATTCACAATACATGCCGGTGCCGGCGGCACGGAAGCTCAGGATTGGGCTGTAATGCTTCTGAGGATGTACACTCGCTGGGCGGAGCAAAACGGATATTTCGTTAAAATCTTGGATATGTTAAAAGATACTGAAGCAGGGATAAAGAGTGCCACACTTTTAATAGAAGGGGAAAATGCCTACGGATATCTTAAATCCGAGAAGGGAGTTCACAGACTTGTGCGAATATCTCCCTTTGACGCGGCAGGCAAACGCCACACGTCTTTTGCATCCGTTGATGTGATGCCGGAACTTGATGATAGTGTCAATATAGATATTAATCCCGATGATTTGAAGATTGACACCTATAGGGCAAGCGGAGCCGGGGGACAGCATGTTAACAAGACTGATTCGGCTGTAAGGATAACACATATTCCCACCGGTACTACGGTTCAATGTCAAAATGAAAGGTCTCAGCACAGTAATAAAGAAATGGCAATGAAAATGCTCTATGCGAAGCTTTTGGAGATAAAAGAACAAGAGCAGAAAGAGTACATTGAAGATATAAAAGGTGAGTACAGAGAAATTGCTTGGGGCAGTCAGATAAGGTCCTATGTATTTCATCCTTATAGCATGGTAAAGGATCACAGGACGGGGGAAGAAGTGGGTAACATTAATGCTGTGATGGACGGGGATTTGGGTAGATTTATCAATGCTTATCTGGTGTGGGAAAAGTGATATGCATATGTTGAGCAAATAAATTATGATGGGGGATAAAAATGAGTGAGGCATTGGGTATTAAATGGGTTTTTAATAATTATTATTCAAAAGATAAGGTAAATATTGACCATTTAAATGAATCAACGGCAGAAAAGATTATTCATTATCATAAAAGCTTTCCAATGTATAAAGAGACACCTCTGGTTTCTCTCGAAGGTTTAGCGGACAGGCTGTCCCTAGGAAGTATTTATGTTAAGGATGAGTCAAAAAGGTTTGGACTCAATGCTTTTAAGGTTTTGGGCGGCTCTTATGCCACGGCAGTTTATTTGGCTGAAAGATTTGGTTTGGAATTATCGAATATCAGTTATGATTTATTAAAAGGCGATGAATTAAGGGATGAAGGATTGATATTTGTAACTGCGACGGATGGAAATCATGGAAGAGGCATCGCTTGGACTGCAAAGCAATTAGGTTACAAATCTCTGGTATTTATGCCCAAAGGCTCTTCCGTACATAGGATTGAAAGTATAAAAAATGAAGGTGCAAGAGTCGAGGTACTGGATTGCAATTACGATGATGCGGTAAGGTATGCTAAGAAATATGCAGAAGATAATAAGGGTATTTTAATACAGGATACTGCTTTGGATGATTATATTGATATACCGATTCGGATAATGCAAGGGTATATTACAATAGCCCATGAGATTAGTATGCAATTAAATAAAGAAGAAAAGAAACCGACTCATTTGATTTCGCAAGCAGGTGTGGGGTCCTTTGCGGCATCAATACTGGGTTATTTCAGGAATAAATACGGTGAAAGCATTAAGGCGATAATATTGGAACCGGAAAATGCGGATTGTATTTTTAAGTCTGCTTTGATTAATGATGGGGAACCTCATATTGTAAAGGGTGATTTGGAAACCATAATGGCCGGACTTTCTTGCGGGGAACCGAACCCCATTGCGTGGCCTATACTGAGGGATTATGCGGATTTATTTGTATCGTGTCCGGATTATGTGGCTGAAAAGGGAATGGTTATAATGGCAAATCCGACAGAAAGCGATGAAAGAATTATATCCGGCGAATCCGGTGCTCCGGGCTTGGGGCTTTTGGATATGATAATGGAAGAGGAAAAGTTAAAGGAGATAAAAGAAAAACTGGGATTTAACGAAAGCTCCAATGTAATTATCATAAGCACGGAAGGAGATACGGATCCTGACAGCTATAGGAAAATTATCGCTGAATGATTGCGGAACAGTTGTTAATTGTAGGGGCGGTCTGTGACCGCCCGTGATAGCCAAACAGT
>CAYXUX010000086.1:0-8135 GCA_964468275.1 uncultured Clostridiaceae bacterium | reverse complement strand
GAAACCTTTCTAGCTATAGCTGCAAGGTGAGAAGTGGAACTTCTACTTAAAAATTATTTTATTCTGACTTCTTAATGTTATCATTCAAATAAAAATCTGTCAACTATTTGAATTTTAATCTTTATACCGATTTAAGTGTTATTACTTTTTCTATAAATCAGTTTTTAAAACCGTTTGTTCAATGTTCATTCTTAATTATCTTGAGGCTGCGCATCTATAGCATCTAAAGTTATACGAGCTTTCCTATTAGCATTCCATACATAGATACCCAAAGCCATACCTATAATTCCGTAAACCATAAAGGTTCTGAAGTATTCACCTAATAAAGCATTACCGAAAGCAGCCTTTCCTATTTCAGGTGACATAATAAACATGGAATTAAATAGTATGGTACCAATTAGAGCCTGAGAAACGGTAGCTTTACGTACCGAAGCACCTCCGACTAATAGTGCAGCTACGGAAAACATACCTATTTGAGTGTGGGCACCATAAACATTCAGTGTGCCCATATCCTGCAAGTAAATCAATTGGCCCCATGCAGCCAAAACTGTAGACATCACTACAGCTATAATCCTTGTTTTATCAACATTTATTCCGTTAGACTCAGCTATATGCTGATTTTGCCCTACACTTCTGAAATCTTGCCCTAACTTTGTCTTCATAATCAATTCAGTAAAAATACATAGCAAAACTATAAATAGAACTGTCGCTATAGGTACTTCTTTTACAAGATTAATCTTACTCTTTGTAATTATTGAAAATATGCTAAATACAAATAATGCGGAAAAAAGAATAACCTTTATATAGAAAGAAACCTGATTGTCAGCTTTGGAACGCTTTTTGTCTTTTATATAAAAAACAACAGTTAACACCAACAATAGCAATGATACCAAAAGTACTACCCACATAAAAGGCACCTTCAGTATATTTGCTAAAGAATAGTGAAGATCACCCATATCTACAGTCATACGCACCCCTACACCGTCAGGTTTAATCATTGGATGACTTGAATGAACGGGTATAATAACACCGGTAGCAAAAAGAAGAATAAATTGATATACTCCATTAGCAAAGAAACCAACGATTAGACTGGCTATCATTTCCTGTCCCCTAGTCTTATTATAAAGTTTACCGGTCAAAAAACCAATAAATGCAGCAATAGGTAAAGTCAAAAGAAAACAAAATAACAGTTCCATTGTTCCGCTAAGATGAAAATACTCAATACTAAGGTAGCGAACAACGATAACAGCCAATTGTCCGCTCATAGCACCTATTACTATTCCAAAGTTAAGGCCTAAGCCCGCAATTACAGGTATAATTAAAGACAAAACAATGAAAGCATTTCGATAAAACCTGCTGGATAACTCTGATAGAAAAAAGTTAAAGGGTACATTTTTAGTTAATGCAAATCCAAGTAGTGTAAAAGCTATAAAAATAATGGGAACAATATTATCAACTATTGAAGGCATTTTGTTGCTGTGATTATTTTTATTATTCTTCATTCTTTGCCACCTCCTTTAACTTGTGTAAGTGCATAAAGAATAATACCGTTTTGCAAAATTACACGCATTATTTCAGAAAGGTCTGTTCCTGCGAATAATTGGTTTGCAACAGGCATAGATGTAGTTAATAGGCCTTGAAATAAAAATGTTCCAATTATTACATGGGAAATATTCGCTTTAGAAGCAGTTGCACCGCCTATTAATACTCCTGCCACTGCAGGAAAAGCCATCATTAACGGACCGGAATAAAGTTGAAAAAAACCATAGCTTTGGGCATAAAGTATTATCCCAAGAGCTCCCAATATTGTAGAAAGAATATTTGCAATAACACGGTTTTTATCAATATCAATACCGGATGCGGCTGCAAATTCAGGATTACTTCCGCCTGCAGTTATTGCAATTCCGATTTTAGTCCTAAAAAACAACCATACTATAAAACAAAATGCAAAAAACACTAATAATAAACCCGTTGGTACCATTACACCAAAAATTTTAAAAGATAAAAAATTATTAAAAATTTGTGCTGCTTCCACACCATCAAGTTTTATTGTCTCACGCAGCCCTTCGCCCATCATCCAACCCATCTGCTTGCTTTTAAAAGGTGCCATAAGCCATACGAGTGCCATTAATGCAACAGTAGAAAAACCTGTATAAGTTGCAATTGTCATTTCGGCTCCTTTCACAGCATTTAAAAGCTTGCCGTAAAGATAACCTAGAATCGTTGCAAATATTATCGCCATTAATGATACCAGAAGTACCAATTTGATACCTATAAAGCCCATTTCAATTCCTATGGTCCAAGCTAATAGACCACAAATTATTCCCAAAGGTAAAGCAAAATTCGGGCCTGTGCCGGATTTAATTGCCGGAACCATAGCCAAAACCAATAATCCGTTCATACCAAATCGTCGCAATATATCACTAATTAAAATTGGTAAGGATTGCTTCAAAAAAGCTGCCGTAAAAAGAACTAATAAGAAAAAAGCAGCAATAATAATAGTAGGGAGGCCTATATTCTTCACAGCAGTTTCAAGCAAACCTTTTTTTATAACTTTATCTTTCTCAACATTATGTTCCAACATTATTACGCACCCCCTAATTGGGAATTAGCACGAGTACCGGACATCATCAATCCAAACTCCGCATTTGACGCATCAGGAGCTAAAATTCCCTCCACTTTGCCATTACATACGATGACTATCCTATCGCTGATACTTCTTAGCTCAGCAAGTTCCGAGGATGTCATTACAATAGTCATTCCCTGTTCCTCATTAAGTTTTTTCAATAAATCAAGAATTAGCTTCTTGGCACCTACATCAATGCCTCTGGTAGGTTCACTAACTAATAGAAGTTTTGGGTTTTGAGTCAAAGCTCGTGCCATACAAACTTTTTGCTGATTCCCGCCGGATAAATTACCTACATGCTGCAGTGACGATGTGCAACGTATATCCAAATCTTTAATCATTTTTCTTGTATGGTTGCGAATACTATGCGTATTCATAATACTAAAGAAACCGAACTTATGAAGAAACTCATTTTTAGTTTGCATACAAGTAAAAATTGTGTTCAGTTCAATAGATTCGTCCAATAAAAGACCCACACCTTTTCTATCTTCACTTAAAAACCCAAGACCTGCCATGATTGAATTTTTAGGATTATTAAGCTCCAAAGGTTTTCCCTCAAAAATAACTTCACCGCGAGCAGGATATATGCCCATAATACCGTTAGCAATACCAAGCTTTCCTTGCCCGGCTAAGCCGCCAATACCTACAATTTCACCTTTTTTTACTTCCAGATTAAAGCCTTTTACTTCTTCTCCCGGCATTTTGACTTCAAGATTCCTAATACTAAGCGCAATCTCATCGCTTATTTTTCGTGCAGTTGTATCTACTCTTTCTATAGAAACTTTACGCCCTACCATCAATTCGGCAATTTCATATACATTACTTTCCTTAGTATTCTTGGTAATTACATGTTCTCCATCTCTCAATATAGTGAAGCGTTGCGAAACTTGCATTACTTCTTCCAAACGATGACTTATAAATATTATAGCTATACCTTGTGCCGCCAATTTTTCGATTGCGGATAAAAGGTTTTGCGTTTCTGATTCTGTTAAAACAGCTGTAGGTTCGTCAAAAACCAAAAGCTTGATTCCGGTTTTATCAATTTCCCTGGCTATTTCAATAAATTGCATATGACCAACGGGCAATCCCGCAACCTCAGTATATTCCTCTATATTCATACCCATAATATCAAGAGCTTCACGGGCGTCTTTGTTCATTTGTTTTATATCCAACCCTTCATATTGCTTGCCAAAAATTCTACTGACTATATTTGGTTTGGTTATTTCCCTATTGATTTTAATATTCTCTGTAATAGTAAAACCTGGTATCAACATAAATTCTTGGTGCACCATGCCTATCCCATGAGCCATAGCTTCATGGGGAGAAGCAAATTTAACCTCTTCACCTTCTATCGCTATGGTGCCTTGATAGCCACCGGTGGTATGAATTACAGGCATGCCGAAAAGTATGTTCATCAATGTAGATTTACCGGCACCGTTTTCCCCGATTAGAGCATGGATTTCTCCCTTTTCAATATCCAAATTAATATTTTTTAATACACGGTTTCCATTAAAATCTTTTGTTACATTCTTTATGCTAAGCAAATTATTGCCCACGTTTATCCCTCCTGCCACATTAACTCTTATGAGTCGTGGTATGCAAACTTAAGAGGATGTCCTAAGCCGAACAGGTTTAAAACACCCTCATAAAAGTTACATTTCAGTTGCTTAATTACAACCTAAATCATCAAGCAATTACTAAATTACTAATTCGGAAGATCTCCATAAGTTAAGAAATCCATTAAGAATAGTAAGTAATTATCATAAGAAACTCCATCTTCAACATAAGGGTTCAAGCTAATTTCCAATCCGGCATAATCTGACATACAGGCCATTAAAACATCTAAATCAACTTTGCCGTCTGTTTCGTCGTTAATCCATTTGAAAGCATAGTCAGCACTGGCAATAGTAGCCATCATAGCTGCCGGTACAGGCCAAGTAGAAAATCTTCCGCTTAATCCGGCATCTACAATAATCTTAGTTGTTTGATCAATAACATCCTGCAAACCGCCAACTATATCATCCGGAACTTCCAAACCAAGAGCGGATGGAAATCCATGATATGGTGAAGGACAGCAAGGTTGGCTATAAATTGCACCTTCATCAAATGCAGCCTTGATTAAAGGAACTTGCATGGAGCAGTTAGTAGAAAAGAAAGATGTATCCTTACCATATTTATCAACCATTTTTGGAACGTCTTCCAGTATAAACTGTTGAGCACCCGTAACACCGGCTTCACTGGTTGGGTCAGGGGCGGTGGCATCAACAAATTCAAGACCTATCTTTGCACATTCTTCCTTCATTAAAGAACGTCTTTCAGCTAACATAGGAATAGACATATGCCTTGGGAAAGAGTAGTGTACGAAAGTATTGGCACCTTGTTTTTTAGCTTGATTCGGTATAGTATGACCCATTGCTAATTCATCAGGTTGTAATGCAAAATCACAACGTACGGATACGTCAGGCGCATTCTCTTGAGGTGATGCATAAACAATAAGCACATCATCTTTATCTCTTGATTCAAGGAATTTGTCTACCGAAGGATTAGTCCCGGGTACAGCTTGATTAATAATAATCGCTTTAATATCCGGGTCGGCAGCAAGCTTAGTAAGAACACTGATCATTTGTTCTTGTTCAGTCATGAAATTATCCGGCCATAGTTCATGAACGACCTTATCTTTACCGTATTTGTTTTGAACAAATTCAGCCGAACGATATTCTTCTTCATTTTGTGACACAGTGTTGGTTATAATAGCAATTTTTGCAGTATCTGCCGCACTTACTTCTACGTCCGCATCCCCTTCATCATCACTAGAAGCCGGTGCACCGCCACATGCAACTAGAGAGAAAATCATTGCCAGCATCAGTAGAATACTTAAAAGTTTTCTCATTGTTCTCCTCCTCATTCTTTTTTTAAGAAGTTTTATAACTCCCCATATTACCAATTATACAGTCAAAAATAACCTTGTCAAGTAAACTTTAAGTCTCTTTTAATCGCCAATCGTTACTGCTCATACATAATTATATTTATAGGTTTTTATATCTTCTACAGTTATTGGGTTACAGACTAATAGTTTGTAAGAGTTAAGCCTTGCAACAACGTAATTTTTAACAAATATTAATAATCTACAGCAGAGAAATATAAAATTATACAATATGTGTCTGTTACTGTTTATCACCTTAAAGGTATATCTGTTCTTTAGTTTAGAAGGTTAAGTCTTTTAAATCCAATGGTTCAGTATAATCTTTAATTTTCTGCTATCAAACCAAACTTGTTAATATTTAATCATTTATTTGTTTTTTCTTCTATTTCTACTGTAATTTTGGCAATGAAATCATCCAAAGTCATACTTCCCAAATCCCCTTCTTTTCTGTCTCTAACAGAAATATTCGAGTTTTCAACTTCTTTATCACCTATAATAATCATATATGGAATCTTTTTAAGTTGTGCTTCTCTGATTTTAAACCCGACTTTTTCTCCTCTAATATCCTTTTCAACCCTTATATTTAATGAATCAATTTTCTGCATAAGACTTTCAGAATAATCATAATGCTTTTCGGAAACAGGAATAATAACAACTTGTATAGGAGCTAACCAGATAGGAAATGCTCCCGCACATTGTTCTGTTAAGATAGCAATAAATCTTTCCATGCTTCCAAAAATTGTCCTATGAACCATAACAGGCCTATGTTTTCCGCCGTCTGCACCAATATATGTTAACTCAAATAGTTCAGGCATTTGAAAATCCAATTGTATTGTCCCGCATTGCCACGTCCTCCCAATACAATCTTTTAAATGAAAATCAATTTTCGGACCATAAAATGCACCATCACCTTCATTAACCTTATAATCAATTTTTTTAAATTCCAACGTCTCTCTTAGAGCATTTGTCGCCGCTTCCCAATCTTCATCGGAACCCATGGAATTCTCAGGTTTTGTAGATAATTCTACATAATATTCAAAGCCAAAGAGCTTATAGAAATGATCCGCTAACTCAATTACACCAATGACTTCTTCTTTGATTTGTGAAGGCATCATATATAAATGTGCATCATCTTGTGTAAAACATCTCACTCGCATAAGTCCATGAAGGGCACCGGACAACTCATGCCTATGAACAAGGCCTAATTCTGCCGTCCTTATAGGCAGCTCTCTATAGCTATGAAGATTTCTTTTATACATCAATAACCCGCCCGGACAATTCATCGGCTTAACAGCATAAGGTTCCCCATCAATTTCTGTAAAATACATATTCTCTTTATAATGGTCCCAATGTCCGGATTTTTTCCATAATTCCGCTCCCAATATAATTGGTGTATTTATCTCTTGATAACCCGCCTTTCTATGCTCTTCCCTCCAAAAACTCTCAAGAGTATTTCTGATTATCATACCATTTGGATGAAAAAAGGGAAAACCGGGACCTTCTTCTTGTATGCTAAACAAATCTAATTCTTTGCCTAGTTTCCTATGGTCTCTTTTCTTTGCTTCTTCGAGCATCTTCAGATATTCATCAAGCTGACTTTTTTTAACAAAAGAAGTACCGTAAATTCTTTGAAGCATTTTATTTTTTTCATTTCCTCGCCAATAAGCACCCGCTACACTGGTAAGTTTAAATGCCTTTACTTTTCCCGTTGAAATAACATGAGGACCGGCACACAAATCAATAAATTCTTTTTGCTGATAGAAAGAAATGATTTCATCTTCGGGCAAATCTTCAATCAGTTCTACTTTATATTCTTCACCATGTCTTTCCATAAGCTTAATTGCTTCATCTCTAGGCAATTCAAATCTTTCCAGCTTATAATTCTCTTTCACAATATTTTTCATTTCTTTTTCTATCAATTCCAAGTCCGCATCGGTAAAAGGTTTTTCCGAATCAAAATCATAGTAAAAACCGTTTTCAATAGCCGGTCCTATAGCAAGCTTTATTTCGGGAAACAGTCTTTTTACGGCTTGTGCAAGTATATGAGAAGTCGTATGTCTTAATGCAAGCCTTCCGCCCTCATCTTCAAAGGTTAATATCTCAAGGCTGCTGTTCTTGTCAAGCCGGTAATCTAAATCAAGAACTTTTCCATCTACCTTGGCCGCAAGAGCCTCTTTTTGAATCTTATGTCCTATAGAAGCTAAAATTTCCTCTATCTTGGTACCTTTTTTTAATTCTATTTCTTTTTCATCTCTTAACATTACTTTAATCATGATAACCTCCTAGTAAATTTTATAATTAAAAATAAAAACTCTCGTCCCCCCAAGGGGCGAGAGAGTTCGCGGTTCCACCCTAATTTTTACTTCACAATTATAACGTAATTAACGGTATAGCCTACTATGGTTCGGCAAACAGCTCAAAGGTGGTTTTCAAGCGGCTGCTTTCAGAAATGCTTTCAGCCTAGGACATTTCTTCTCTACAAAAACTAAACTGCCTTACTTTTCCTTATCATCGCATAATATTTTAATACTATTTTAATACCGTTATACATATATGTCAACAATTAATAATAAAATGCTATTGCAA
>CAYXUX010000085.1:0-8367 GCA_964468275.1 uncultured Clostridiaceae bacterium | reverse complement strand
TTAATCATGTTTGGGATTCTTACCTACAATCAATGCGGCTTTAATAATTGCTGTTTGCACATCTACAGAAAATTGCTGCTCAAGTTCATTTACTTTAGTATATAATTCGCCAATTGCCGTAACAACATACTTTGGCGGTAACTCATTTAAAGCTATTGCTGTAATATCAGCTTTACATTTTTCACACTTACAAATATCCATCAATTTAAGTATATCTTCAGACGTTGATATAACCACATCTTCCATGTAGTTTTTAATCTTATACATTCTATGCCTCCTATCTGTGTTTTTATTGATATATTCAATATAGCAACTTCATTTCCTCTAATATTTCAGAAATTATTTAGAATATTTTATTTCATCATTTATATATTTTATTTTCCATCAATATTCTTCCCGTAGCCGGCACTATCGTTATCTTGCAGTACTTCTTGGTACTTTCATCCACGATGGAAACAGTGCCGCCTCCGGAAATGGGTGTACCTTTAAAATCAAATCCTACCGAGCTTTTTAAAAAGTTTTGTTTTATTCTCAAATCTTTATTCAAGTTAACAGTCTTTATGATTTTTTCGCCCTCCAATATCATGTACGAGTATCTGTCAAATACAATTCTTCCACCTGTACCTTCTGTCATTGCAGCATATTTAATATTTCGTATATCATCTCTTAAAGTCTTAGTTGTGTACAAAAGAATATAGGGGCTTTTCTCTATTTTCGGTAAAGATATGGATAAAAGCAGCCCTAAAAAACCTATTACAACAATTAATTCAATTAGAGTTAACCCTTTATTATTACATTTAAACATCTATTGCCCCCATATTTTATTTCTAAAACAAAAAGCATTTTCAACACAAAATTTATTTTCTTCATATATGAGATTAATCCTAAGTATAATTCCCTTTGAATCAACAAAAACAGAATCCGACGGTATTGGTTCCAATTCGATGCTCTCAATAAAATTGCCCACTTCAACGGTTCCGGTATCCGATGAATCTTTTCCATATAGCAGATTATAATAATTTGTTCCTATTTTTTTTGTGAGATTAAAAACATAGCCTTTTACAGTTGAATTTTTGTTATTCTCAAATTTAATCTTTTTAATTTTTACTTTTTCATTAGTATGCTGCTTCAATCTTCCGTCAATATCTTCAACATATGTGATTCCTTTTGATTCAATAATCTTTTCTTCAATAAAATAAAGCATAAACAAACCTTGCTGCTGCAGCTCGACTTCCCTGTCAATATTGCCGCAGATATTCATTTTTGAAATAAAGGAGGTTATAATTGCAGTAATCAAAGTACCCAGTATTGACAGAACAACTATAAGCTCAATTACCGTATAACCCTTTGATTCTTTTAGAAATGACTTTAAGCTCATGCTATTTACCTTCCAATGTTCCAGTAATTATCTGTAATCAGATTTTCGGCAGTGATATTTTTTAATTCATTTCCATTTCTGGGAACTGAAATCTTGCATGATAAGGAAAGACTGTTTAAAACTTCGCCTGTCTTATAATAGGAATTGATTTTTAGTAAAAAATATTCTTGTTCTTCTTTTAACTCCACATCAATCATCGGATAGTATTCATTGCTAATTAAATAGTTGTCTTTGTCGGTCAGTATTTCCGCCAGGCTGTCTTTATCATAAAAACAATTCGAGCTTCCTTTAATTACATTTTTAAACTCGTTGTAAATATATTCATCTCCATACTTGTTTTCTATCCTGTTTTCATAAAAATAATCCAAAACGGCGGATAAGTATTCCAATGTCATTGCATAAGCCTCATCCAAACCTGCTTCCGCATAATAGAATTCTTTTTTTATCTTACTGTTCAGCTTCTTCATTTTAAAGTCCATCACTACCGAAGACAGCAATACTGTAAAAGCAAAAATCATAATTGCATTAATAATTAACACAAAAACGATTATTGCTCCTCTTTTGCTATTCGCTGTTTTTTTCATGTTCTATCTCCCGCAAGCATATCAACTTGTAACCTTCAATTCTTTCAAGAGATTTTTCACCTTTCATTACTTCGACTGTGATTTTAAACAATCTGTTTTTATATTTTTCTGCCTCTGCTATATCTATTGTAACTTGCAAATCACCGGATTTGATTATTATTTCTTCCGCTTTTTCAATATAAGATGCCTTTATTCGTTCAAAATGTAATTGTGCCAGCAATGTAGCGTTAAACTGTTCTTTTGAATTTTTATAGGTATTTATAATCAGCATAATCATACTTGTCAGTGCAATGCTTAATATTCCTAAGATTGCCATTGCGTAAATAGTCTCTATTAAAGTAAAACCCTTTGTATCGCGCCTTTTCATAAAACAATTCCTCAAAAAAATAGAATGTATTTTACATACATTCTTATATTCACTACAGATTTACAAAACCCTTTATTTTTTAATAAAAAAATTGTATAAACTGTTAACCTTATTAATACATTTTTGTAATCAAAATATCAGATATTCCAAGCAAGCTTAAATCCCATTAAGCAAGCTTAACAAATATGAAAACTCTGCTCTCGTAATTTTATTATTCATAGAATCTATACTTTTACATCGTTTATCCTTTACCGTTGCCATTTTATCTGAAACATATTTCCATGTAAAACCGCTATTATTATATACTTTTCTTATTATTTTTTCTAAATCTCCATAGCTGATGGAATCGTTCGGATTAAATCTGTTATCTTCGGATATGCTTAAATACCCTTTTTTAATACCGAAAGCCGCCAATTCCTTTACTGCTTTTATCTTATCAACATCTTTTAAATTTTCCACTACTTCCATATCGTCATCGTTGATTTCTACTTTCCAATTATTAGCCCAGTTTAAATACAGCAAAAGCTGTACTTTTGTCAAATCAGTGTCTGCTTTAAAAGTGTTATCCGGGTACGTTCCCATATAGCTTCGTCTCAGAGCGGTTATTATTTCATCCCTTGCCCAATGGCCGCGTATATCTGCGGGATAAAGTGCCTTTTCATCAATAAACACACCATATACGGCACTCTCTAAAACCGACTTGGGGCTGATATAAGCAGTGACGGCCGTTTCAGTTATCAACGTAGGCACATATTTCCAATGTCCGTAATGATATCTGTATAAACCTCCTTTTAAACCTCCGTAATATTCAAGGCTTACCTTTATCATACTGTCTTCATCATATTTGCCGGATGGATTATTGATTTTCAAAAGATACAAATCGGAACTGCTTATATATCTGTCGTCGGGAAGTAAAGTAATTGTATTTTTTACTTTCGTATATTTATCTATCGACACGACAACATCATTATAAAATGTGCCTGCATCTATAGCCAGATTCAATTTGCTGTCTCCCGATAGTACTTCACCCCCGCCTATGGGAATAGTTTCTTCTGCAATTTTTTCACTGTAAGAGGCAAGAGCATTGTCTTGATATGATTCTATATAACCTTCCTTAAAACCTTCCTTAAAACCGCCTATAAAGGCGTCACGATATCTTTTGTTTTCATTATGCAATTGGTATTCATTTATTATGTTTTCATCCGTAAAATTATGTTTATCAACACTATTAGGTTTGCCCATTATAAAATCTGATTTACCCAGGGAATAACCCTTGGCATTTCCCAATTTTTTACCGTTTTCATGACCATCCTTGAATAATGAACTCTCGTAGTTGAAAAGTTCTTTTCTGTAACTATCATTATATTTTTCCCGATAAGCTTTTTTAAATGAACTTATAAAGCTCTCTCTATAATCAGCAGCTTCTTTAGCTAAAGAAAAAGTGCTTTCTATTTCTTTATCGGAGAGCAAGTCCCTATCCCATTTATTCGTATTGCCGGCATAATAGTCTTTACTTCCATAATCCTCTCCTAATAATCCGCCGATTTTTATTCCGTCTTCCTCGCCTCTTTTTAGATCATTTAAAACAGGTTCAAATTTCGCCTGCCTGTATGCCAGTTCATAGCCTTTTTGAAAGCTTGTTTTAAACTTTATTACAAATTCATTTTTATAAGCATTTGTTTCTTTTGTTAAATCAAAGAGCTTTAAAATTTTAGTTGTTGAAGGTACAGCCAAAGCCCATTTATTACTTTTATCGGCATAAAAGTCGTTTAAACCGGCTGCTTTCCCCATTTCATATCCTATCATTTCATCATAATTTGTTGGAACTATCTCTATTTGAGGATTATCATAGGTATCATTATAGCCTTTCTCGTACCCATTTTTATAACCTCTTATAAAATCTCTCCTATATTGTGCCGTTTCTTTATCCAAATCAAACCTTGATTCTATTTCACTGTCTTTTGGCATGGAACGCCTGTAGTTCTTTGTTTTCACATCCTCCAAATCATCATAGGCTCCATCTCTGCCTTCCCATAATCCGTTACTGTAACCGTCATTATATGCAACACTGTCCGCCCCATGCACAATAAAGGGCTGCAAAAGAATGAATGTAAATACTAAAATCAATGCTGCGGAAATAAATCTTATACTCTTTTTCAAAATTATCATCCTTTCTTACTTTACCTGTTCCGAATTACAAGTACTTTTCCGGGCTTTATTTCAGATGATTCGTTTAAACCGTTATCCCACATTATATTTTTATATTTATTTTGGGTACCGTAGATGTCTTCGCTTATACTCTTCAAAGTATCTCCCGGTTTTACCACATAGAATATATATCCCTGTTCTCCTTCATTTTCTTCATTTATATCGGAAAAGTACGCTTCTATTCTATCAAATAAAACTACGCCGTAATCATCTCTGTTGGCTCCCAATTCCAAATAAACCCTGTCCAGTTTAAGAGGATAGATGTTTATATCCCTGGGAGGCGAAGCAGAGATATATTCCCAGCCCGTCCAACCAATTCCTTTTGCCAGTTCCGAATAAATCTTATTTCCATCGGGATCTTGAAAGCGAAAACCTATGGTTACAGGTGAATATCCATAAGAATAGGCCCATATACCTATCGAATCAGGGGGATATTTAAAGGCTATATCCCTTTCATCTAAAACCAGATAGGCTCTCTCCTCCTTAAAATTTGTGGAGATAAAGTATTCAAGCCTTTTTGATGTATCACCCCATTTGGATTTGTTGAAATTTCCCACACTTCCGGTAACACTGCTTGATGTGGACATGAAATGAATATCATTGCTTTTTAAATCATCAATAACAATTCTCTTAACGACATCATCAAAATCCGACAGATCCCTATCGAGGATTTCATTTTTATCAAATATTTCAAAGGGATTGTCAAAGGGATCTGATTTATATACTTTTTCTTCGGTATTATCGTAAAAATAGCTGTCCTTGGAGTCGGTAAAATCTCCATAGGCAAATGTTTCCAAGGTGATAAGTCCGTCCAATATGCCCTCACCGCTTTTTGATAAAGAAAGCTGATTTACCAATAACTTTTCCGGATTCTTCCTCAAATCCTTAAGAAACTCATTTAATTCCTTATAACTCCCATGAAAAGGTAAAGAAATTTTTAAATTTTCAGCATCCAAATCGCCTATCTTTACAGTATCGGAACCGGAAAAACTGATACCGGGTACAGATAGATTATTGTTATCAATAATCTTATTTAATTGACTTAAAATTTTTGATTGCTCCATTTTTCTATAAAAATTTTCGGATATTTTTTTAAAATCCGTATTTAAATCCATCCATTGTTTTTTTAAAGAATCTTCTTTTGATAAAACAATATCAGATTTTGAAAGCTTACTCAGATAGTCCTCTTTCATCTCCTTTAGTTGAATCAGTTTTTGCTGCTGCGGGGTTATTATAAATTTAAAATAGATAAAAATAAGAACCGCCGTAAACAATAACAGAAGAAGCTGTTTTTCTTTTTTACTCATATTTATTTTTCTTATATTTAATCTGCTTAAATTCCTTTTTAGATTCGCCATTCAATCATTCCCCCGAAAGTAATCTTAAATCCATATTGAAAGTGAAATAGTCTTCTTCATTTGAAATATTAGGAATGAAAACTTCGCTAAAAGCATCAAGGTTTTTAAGATTATGCTGAAACTGCGCTATGGAATCTTTATCCTGGGAATTCCCTTCAATCTTAATCGTCTCGCTGTTTAGGACCATTTTTTTTAAAAACACTTTTGCCGGAAGGGAATTTTCTATTTCCAATAATAAATATTCATTTATTATATCATTTTTACTTGCATATTCATCCAAAGCGGATAATTTATCTATTTTTTCTTTTAAGTCTTTTACATCATCCTCTTTATTTTGAATATCCTTTACCTTTCCATCGGTTTCCGTTGTCTGAATTTCATCTTCTAATAAAGCTAATTCAGATTTTAATCTTTTTATAGCAAAAAGATTAACGGTAGTTTTGAATACCATAACCGCAAGTATCAGTATAATAATTCCATACAAAATATAATCCTTGTTTATTTTTCTTTCTTTCTTTTTGCTGTAAGATGCAAAGAAATTGAAGTCCTTCATTTTATTGTCACCTCATCATCCCTTAATAAGGTACCGATGCAATTGATATATTTGTCTAAACCGTCTGGCATGGTAAGTCTGTCCAAGTTCTTAATTATCACGGCAGGAATATGAAAATTATCGGAAAACAGCTTGTCTATTCCTTTTATATTGGACAAACCCCCATATAAAAATATATTATCTATCTCATTTCCTATTTCTTTAGCGGTATAAAAGCGAAAAACCCTGTCGATTCTTTCCATCAGGTTTTCCAAGCCGGTTCTTATAATATTTACTATTCTATTATAATCTGAATAACTGCCATCGCTTATCGTATTTATATCTGCTATTTCACTTTTTCCGGCAAGAAGCTGATTTTTTTCTAAAGACATCAAATTTGTCAGATTGTCATCAATGCTCTCTCCACCGTCATCCAATACTCTGCAAAACTGCATTGTCCCGTTTTTTATTATTATAATGCTTGTACTGTCATAACCCAAATCAATAATTGCCGCAGTTTTCTCCGCAACGGAATGATTGTCGTTTATTCTTTTAGAGTGTTTTAAAAGCTTCCACAAGGCATTGCATTGATAATCCATGACCATAGGTCTAAGACCCAAGTCTTTTATAAGAGAAAAATGAGCATCCGCCATCTCTTTGGGCACGGCAACAATCAATGTATTCAGTTTGTCGCTGCCGTCGATATTTACTTTTTCTATAGGTTTATGCTGAACAATGTATTTATCGGGATCCATGGGAAGGTATTCCGGCAGCTGATATCGTAATAATCCGGCTATTTCTTTGTCTCCCAGAACGGGAAATATAATCTCTCTGGTTATTATAGCGGTGCTTTTTATATTGAGATAACAATCCCCTTTTAATTTGTTTTTTTTAATCTCTTCTAAAATCTTTTCTTTCAATCCCGCTTCATTTTTTATATATCCGTTTTTATATGAGTTTAAAGGAGTGTCAAAAGATAAAGCCCTTGTTATCTTTATATTATCTCTGAAAACCTTACCTTCTACAATTTTTGTTTCATAAGAACCCAAGTCTATAGATATCAATATATCGCCTCCCGATAACCCTTTATATTCAATTAGGAAAGTTTCATACAGGTGAAAAACTTATTATTAAAAAATACGATTTTTAACGCAGCAGCGTTAAGATATACCATTCCATAATACTTTCACCGTAAAATACCGTTATAAAAAAAGCAATATTTATAAAAGGACCGAAGGGTATTGCATCCTTTCTGCCTTTTTTACGGGACAAAAGTAAAAACACCGATATTACAGCCCCTATTATAAACGACAATAATATATTTAATATTGTTTTCTTTAATCCGATTATAAATCCCAGCACGGCAATTAATTTTATATCTCCGCCGCCCATAGCGCCATTTGATACAATTGCAATGATAAAAAACACCAGCCCACCCAAGATAAAGCCGAATATACCGTCCCTGATATTTAACGGTATATTATATAGGATTAGATTAATAATTTTATATATGATGATGCATAACATAAAAATAAGCAATAAACCGTCAGGTATAATTTGCTTGTAATAATCAATAAAACTTATAATCATTAAAATGCTGAAGGCTATGCAGTAAAATATAAACTCCGGGGATAATCCGAATTTATAAAAAAAGTACAAATACAGCAAACCGTTCAATAACTCCACGATAGGATATTGGGGGGAGATTAAACCCCCGCAATACCTGCATTTCCCTTTCAGGGATAAATAACTGAGTATCGGTATCAAATCATACCATTTAAGAGGAGTGCCGCAATAAGTACAACGGGAAGAAGGATAGACTATGGATTCCCCTTCCGGTATTCTGCATATGCATACATTAAGGAATGAACCTATAACTATGCCCGGTATAAATATAAGTAAAAAATGCATTTGCAGCCTCCTTTAGTGTTTTAAAGTGT
>CAYXUX010000084.1:0-8531 GCA_964468275.1 uncultured Clostridiaceae bacterium | reverse complement strand
TAAGGTGACTAAACTGCCGCCCAAAATATCTATGGGACCATAACCGCCAAAAATATTTGATATGGCGCAGCCTATGGTTACGCCTAAAACTGCGGAAGGCTCAATTAAAGGTAATATGGTAAGGGCTTCGGATATTCTAAATTGGACAGGACCATAAGAAAAATCACCCAGAATGATTGTCATAACCACATAAATTGCGGCAATTATTGCTGCTTTTGATATATATTTTGTTTCCAGTATAAATACCTTCTTTCGTTGATTCTATTAAACTAAAATCTTTATCCCTTTTGGAATTATATCATATTCGGCATCAATAGTTCCGGGTTGTTCTCCGTCCAATTCTACCAAGGCTTTATCTAAGCTTCTTACTTTTATATGCTTTCCTAAATATCTGCTGATTTTAGGATGTGACAAATGAGTCCCTTTATATATCTTAGGAAGATTGGAGATTAACTCCAATTTATTTAAGTTTCCAAGAATAATGATATCGAATAAGCCGTCGTCCATTTTTGCAAGGGGCGCTACTTCCATCCCGCCGCCAAAATATCTTCCATTGGCTATAATAATACTGTTCAGCTTTTCATTTAAGTTTATTTTATCATCAATGTTTATCTCCAATATTTTATTCTTATATAAAACTATCGTATTGACGGAGGCGATTAAAAAGGAAAGGAATCCTTTTAATAATTTTGATCTTTTATTAACTCGATAGGTAGTCTCTCCGCCTATACCTACATCGGATATGTTTAAAAAGTATCTTTCCGACTTTTTACCGCCGTACTCAATAAATTTGCATAAACCCACATCACAAGTAATAGTTTTTGGATTTTTCAAGATTTCAATCAAACTATCTACTGATTTTTCTATTCCAAGAGTTCTTATTAAGTCACAGCCGGTCCCCCTTGAAAGTATAGCTAAACATGCATCCTCATTGATTTGCTTGCCCTCTTCAAAAAAACCGTTTAAAACTTCATTCATGGTTCCGTCGCCGCCAACGGAAACGATCACTTCATAGCCTGATTTTAATGCATCTTTGGTTATTCCTGTGGCATGCAGCGGATATTCCGTATGCTTTACATCTAAATCTATACCGGAGTTTTTTATTGTTTTTTCAAACTCCGGCCATTCTTTGCCTGTATTACCATTAGATGAAGAAGGATTTACTATCGCAATGGTTTTTTTATACACCTCATTACCCCCAAAACTATTGAAACTCTTTTGATATATATGCATTATACTGCCATAACCTTTTTCGATAAAATGATATACAATTTTTATATTTCCATTATTATAGGCAATATCATGGGATTCCTTTTTGTTTTTTCGTATATAAATCTTCTTAAACTATCTCTTATATATGATTTTATGGTGCTCCATTCCGTAGCCTTTTTTTCCTCACATTTGTTTAAGGCTTCTTTTATAACCAGTCTTGCTTCCTCCAAAAGGTCTTCCGATTCTCTTACATATACAAAACCGCGAGAAATAATATCAGGTCCGGCAATTACAAGTCCCGATTCTTTACTTATTGTTACGACTACAACGATTAAACCATCGGAGGATAAATGTTTTCTATCTCTTAATACGATATTACCTACATCGCCGACTCCTAAACCGTCAACCAGGACTTTACCCGCCATAACGGTACCTCCTAATTTGACGTTATCCTTTGTAAGTTCCACAACGGAACCGTTATCCAATACAAAAATATTTTCTTTTAATACTCCCATATCTTCCGCTAATTGTGCATGCTGAACTAAATGCCTGTATTCCCCGTGAACAGGAATAAAATATTTAGGTTTTACCAATGCATGCATAAGTTTTAATTCTTCTTGGTTTGCGTGGCCGGATACGTGCACATCCGCCAGAGCTTCATAAATAACTTGAGCTCCTTTTTTAAACAGTTGGTTTATTACTCTTAAAACCAATTTTTCATTACCCGGTATGGGGGAAGCGGATATTACAACCGTATCTCCGGGAGTAATTTCTACCTTCCTATGGTCGGAATTAGCCATTCTGGTGAGAGCGGACATTGCTTCTCCCTGGCTGCCCGTTGTAATGATTGTAATTTTATCTGCGGGATACTTATCTATTAAATCAATATCTATGGTTATATTATCCGGAATATTCAAATAACCTATTTCGCTGGCAACATTTATTACATTTACCATGCTTCTTCCGGATATAGCTATTTTTCTCCCGCATTGGATAGATGCATTAATAACTTGTTGAATCCTATGAATATTTGAAGCAAAGGTGGCAATGATTATTCTCTGCTTTGCATTTCTAAAAATTTCAGTAAAATTATGTCCCACTGTGCTTTCAGACATGGAATAGCCTTCTCTTTCAACGTTGGTGCTATCGGTTAGCATTGCAAGAACACCATTTTTACCAAGCTCCGCAAATCTGTGTAAATCAATAAGTTCACCGTCAATGGGCTGATAATCAATTTTAAAATCACTGGTATGCACAACAACTCCCACAGGAGTATGCAATGCTACCGCAACCGAATCTGCGATGCTGTGATTAGTTTTAATAAACTCAATTTCAAGTTCGCCGAATTTTATCCTGTCCTTCGGCTTGATTATATTCATTTCAGTTGTAGATAGTAAACCAAATTCTTTTAACCTGTTTTCTACCAGTCCCAAGGTCAGTCTTGTTCCGTATATGGGGGTATTAAGCTGATTCAATACATATGGTAATGCACCTATATGGTCTTCATGTCCGTGGGTTAAAATAATAGCTTTTACTTTTTCTTTGTTTTTTAAAAGATATGTGATATCCGGTATCACTAGGTCTATTCCAAGCATGTCTTCATCAGGAAACATAAGTCCGCAATCAATAACTACTATCGTTTCATTATATTCTACAACTAACATGTTTTTCCCTATTTCCTGCAATCCTCCTAAAGGGATTAATTTGAGCTTTGCTTTAGTTTTTGACAAAATTATTCTTCCTTTCATTTCGTGTTGTATTTCTTATATTTATTATTGTTACATTTTTTTATTTTATTTTATAACATTGTATTTAATCATACCAATATAGTTAAACTCTTTTTCTGCATATGTCACATAGTCCATAAAACTTTACATTATAATTTGTTATGTTAAAGCTATATTTTCTTTCAATTTCAAGTACAGTGTTTTCTAATAAATCCTCTTCAACCTCGATTACTGTTCCGCATTCGGTACATATTAAGTGATGATGTTGGCGATTTTTGCCCAATATGATTTCGTATCTGCTTTTGCCATCATTAAAATTGTGTTTATATACAACTTTTTCCCTATCAAACAGGTTCATAGTTCTATATACTGTTGCCAGACCTATCTCAGGACACCTTTCCTTGACCAATTCAAAAATTTCTTCCGTACTTAAGTGTTCTCCCTTATTTTCGTATATGACATCTAATATGGATCTCCTTTGAGGCGTGAGCTTTAAACCTTTTTCTTTTAAAGAATCTTTTATGGTTTTACTATATGGTTTCATTCCATCATCTTCCTTTATTATCCTCTGTTATCATATTATTATCAAATGGAAAATTAGTCAATAATTTAAGGAATTAAAAGTACAAAATAAGCTTTAGACAATAAAATCGCCCCTAAACTTTATATTTAGGGGACAAAATATAGTTTAATTTTTAATATCTCTTAATTTTTTTATATTACGTTTAACTCGTTATTTTTCTTTTATTTTGCCTATTCTTATTGTTACGCTGCCTTTTTTAACAACGCTTCCACCGTTACCTTCTTCGTTACCGTCATTATTTCCGTTGCCGTTACCTTCGTCATCATCATCATTGTTTTCACCGTTATCGTTACCGGACACAGGGCTTATTGTAATAGGCATATTTTCTTCTGTAAAGAAATCTGATAGCGGAAACATGTTCACTATTGAACCGTAACCTGCTTCAAATCCATCTTTAGAAATAATCACACCGTTAAATTCACCTTGATTTATCGTTACTTTTCCGTTAGGAGCTATTAAAATACCGGAAAAACTAGTGGCAGTGTTAATTATAATATCATTCCTGCTTATGATTACTATATTATCTAAATATCCATCATTTACATCCCATCTAGGCCAATTAAAATAATTATAATTATTTACAACCCACCTAGCATTATCAGGTACTGTTTCTTCAACATTGCCTTTTATTATGTATCCATTTTCCATGTACCATGAATCTTCTTTTAATTCTATAGAAAATTCAGGTATTGTAAAGGAAGGAACACTATCAACTTTTCTAAGCTTATCACCGAGATCAGCTTTAAAATTTTTGGGATCTATTAAATCCCCGGTATATTCTATATATTCTAAATACTCTTTTAAATCTTTATTGATATTATTTTCAGTAAACTCTAAATTACCGTTTACATATACTTTTCCGTGAATAATTGCATCTTTTAATTTAAAATTACCATTGACATGGATATCACCATACATATTTCTATCTCCATTCAAGAGTTCCAAATTACCGTTAACATATATATTCCCCGGTTCATCTGCATTTCCAAAAGAAGCCGAACCTCCATCCATTATTACCGGGCCATTAAAATAAATATTTGTTACATTAATTGATGAGCCGCCACCTAAATCATTAGTCGTCAAACCGCCGGATATAACAGTCCCGCCGTCTCCGCTAACACTACTGCCACTAAAATATATACTTGGACTATATACAAACACCTCTTCCTCAAAATCTTCGACTGTAAAATCATCTGACCCTTGTTCTTCTTCCCAAGCCAATCCTATCGTAGCGCTAACTTTTCTTGTGCTGTTTCCAATCTTACCAACGGATTCTATAATATAATTCTTAGTGTCTTCGTCTATAATGATTTCTTGAATATTGATAATGGCTTTAGGTATCTCGTTATTATTTTTCTCAAAATCATTTATTATAAAATTTCCTTCATCATCATATTGTGTATTAAAATAATCATCTATTTCTTCAAAAAAATCATCGGCAGTTTCATATTCATTATTTTCAGCTAACTTACTAATATCATTCATAACTTTATTTAACCCCGCCTCAGCTATATAATAGGCACTTTGGCTTCTGCTGTCTATTTTGGACATTTTAAAGTTAGAGGCTGTTACACCTATAATTGCAAATCCAAGGATTGACATTAAGGCTAAACCTATGATTACTATAATTAAAGCAAAACCTTTTTGTTCTTTTAATACCGATTTCATAATATCATTCCCCTACCGAATATTAATTATGGATGAAATTTTATGTTCTTTATTTGCACTGTCTCTTATAATAATTTCTATACTGATTCTATCTTCATCATTATCCACATAGTCTATATTTAATTCGTCTATTCCTTCTATAAGATCACTGTCATCTTTATAAAGAATTCTATTTTGAAGTTTGTAAGTGACGGTGCCTATTTTTATATCATCTCCGTCTATCTCAACGCTGCCTGATTTTCTTATTTCTCTGGTTAAATAATCCATTGTATATCTTGCTGTGGATATAATATTTGTTTTTTCATTTTGAGTGCCAAAATTTTTAAATGCAAATGTAATAGGCGTAAATATCAAAGATAAGATTATTCCTAATAAAGCGAGAACTATAACCAATTCAATCAAAGTAAATCCTCTTTTGTCTTTCATTATTAGATTCCTCCCCATATATACAGGGTTTCGTACTGTGCTTCTAATTGATTACTGTCTTTATCTTTATACACTTTAACCAGTATCTTTACCAAGTTATCGTCCTTTTCTTCAAATTTCATCAATAGATACTTGTCATCGTCAAATTCTATACTGAATTTTCCGTCTTCTTCAAAATACCAACCTTTATCAGTTAAATTATCTTCCAAATCTCCATATTCAATAGTCTGACTTAATTCATAAGCTAATTCCATAGCATCTTTTCCAAGGTATGTGGATTCCAGTGATATTTCCGAATTAGCATTAGATTTTGCGGACATTACAAATAAAGGAATAAATGAAATAGCAATAATACTGATTATAGCTATTGAAACTATTATTTCTATAAGAGTTAATCCTTTTTTACATTTTAAAAATCTGTTCATACCAATTGCCCCCGATTAATGGTATATTTATGGAAGTAAATTGAAGCTAATTTGCTAAATAGTATCAGAAATGTAGTATATCTGTCAATTCAATTATATAATACTTGCCTCAATAATTCACCAACATTATTCTATTTTATTTTTAAATCTGCGATAAAGGTGTTACAGTTCACAAATTGCATATATTTATTATTGTAGATTATTAATTAAAAAGCCGGGTTAACCCGGCTTTTAATTGGATTCATCCTTTATCAATTCTTCATAAGCTTCAATAACATCATTAAGCTCATTTTCATCCTCTATGCCTACTAAAACATCATCACCGTTTTCGTCTAGTTCCATTCTTAAAATATACACCTCATCGACTTCTTCCGCTTTGGACTCAATATCTATATCATTGGGCAGCAATATCGCATATTCTATATCATTTACTTCCAAAGATGCTATGATTTCAAATTCAGCTTCGTTACCCTCTTCGTCATAAAGCAGTATAAAATCCATATCTTCACTCATCCCTTCACCCACTTTCTATTGGACAATGTATATTCTATCTTACAGATTATACTATGTCAATTACAACAATTTTGATGTTTAACTATTTAAATTAAATAAAGAATCCAAGTAGTTTTGAAGTATAAGCGCCGCTGCAATCTTATCAATAACTTTTTTTCTGTTTTTCCTTTTTATATTAGCCTCTAAAAGAGTTCTTTCAGCAGATACTGTGGTCAGTCTTTCATCCCATAATATCACATCTATATTTTCAAAACTTTCCCTTATAATTTTTGCAAATTCTATAGATTTATCACCCCTTATACCGATGGTATTATCCATATTTTTGGGTAAACCTATTACTATTTTACTTATATTATTATCTTCAATGATTTTTCTCAAACTTGTTAAATCTTCCTCCAAGTTTTTTCTTCTTATAGTACAAAGACCTTGGGCAATCAGCTTCGTCTCATCCGATATGGAAACACCGATTGTTTTATCACCCAAATCCAACCCCATAATCCTCAATTATATCCCTCCGCACAACTCATTATAAGGAAACCTAAATAACCTTAATACAAAAATTCTTACAATATCTGCTGCAATAGCCACAGAGAACACATTTCTTTTCATCTACAAGGGCCTTATCATTTATTATGGTGATTGCTTTTTGACTGCATGCTTCTGCACAATCCCCGCAGCCTTCGCACCAAAAATCAATTAAAAGTCTTCTCTTTTTATTCCTTAATTTATCCTTTAAGTTATTATCAGGCTGTCTGCCTTCAAAAATTGCAGTATTAAAATCCACTTCCTCTTTACTTTGCATACCTATGGCTATGGAATGGATATTTTTATTATTCATTACAAATTTAATACAGTCTTCCGTTTCTTTTAAAAGGTTACCTCCCCCTAAGGGTTTCATTGAGTAAATACCTTTTCCTTCATCATAGGCCATTTTTATTGCAATTTTCATATCATCTATGCTGCCGTCAATTATACCCAGACCGGCTTTGTTATAAATAGGGTGTAATACTTCTATTTCTTTATATTTCAAAGAGGCTTCCATAGCGGCCACATTGTGCGTTGAAATTCCGAAAGCTCTGATATAGCCTTTGTCTTTAGCTTTCTGAAAGTATTCTATAGCTTCCCAATGACCTTTTATTGTATGTTCACTTTCCTGTTCATGAAGGGAAAAAATATCAATGTATTCCCTATTAAGTTCCTTTAATGCTTTTTTTAAACTGTTTTCCGCCCCTTCTTTTGAATAAGCATAACATTTAGTAGATATTATGATATCATTTCTTATACCTTCAGTGGCTTTTTTAATATAATCGTAATTTTCATATAATTCCGCTGTATCAATAAAGTTTACACCCTTGTCAAAAGCCCTATGTATAACTTTGACACCCTCATCAATTGTAAGGTTGGATTGAAGAGGGCTTATGGTTAAGCTCCCAAAACATAGCTTGGATACTTTTAAATCCGTGTTTCCTAAATATTCATACTCCATGTCATACCTCTTTTTTGTCCGTATAAATTATAAGCCGGAAGAAACATGTACTTCTTCCGGCTGCTATATGTCTTTGTCATTCGTTATCTTTAACATAGGCTTTAACAAGCTCTTCTAAAAGTTCATCTCTTTCCATTTTTCTAATTAAGCTTCTTGCATTATTATAACTGGTGATATATGTAGGATCACCGGAAAGTAAATATCCAACTATTTGGTTAATCGGATTATATCCCTTTTCCAATAAGGATTTATATACAATAATCAATATTTCTGAAGGTTCATATACTTTATCCTTATCAACTTTAAATTTCATAGTTTCTTCGTGATTTGGTACCATCCCTACACCACCCTCCAAGTTATCTGTTATGTTAATGATAATATAGCTTAGCTTTTTTTTCAATGCTACTTAATTATTTTTATGTTTTTTTTGTTGTCATCAGCGAAAGATCTTAATGTATTGGTAATACAAGATTCTTCACTGCGTTCAGAAT
>CAYXUX010000083.1:0-8536 GCA_964468275.1 uncultured Clostridiaceae bacterium | reverse complement strand
ATAAAAAGAATAAATCAGCTTATTCAAGACACTGACATATTAAGGATTTCAAGACATATGGGTACGAACCCCACACCGCGTGGAAATCATGATTTTTTAGTTCAAAAAGATAAGTCCATAGGAGCGGGTTTTGCTAGTCAAGTGGTTAAGGCAGGTGTTTTTGGGAAATATTTGAGGTTGTGTGGTCAAGTTGGATGTTATAAGTTATTTATATTTAGCGAGGGATTAAAACCTATATTTTTGGATTTGCCAAGCGACAAAATAGGCGAGTTTAAGCTTTTTGAATAGGTTAAATGCAAATTTTAAAACAGTGTTAAAAGAAGGCATAAATTAAAGAACTTACGATGGATAAGTATGTATGCAAATAACTGATTGAGGTGTATAGTATGGAAAAATGGTTAAATATATCTAGGGATAGGGATAGAACTTATAAACAGTTTTCAGTAGACAATCAACATGCAATCGAAGAGTACAACAAAAAGACGCTGTCCACACTGTTGCCCATAGGATGGGCGTTAACGTTACTGCCACTGGCAGTTGTTCCTTTCAGTAACACTAAGATCAGCGCAGTACCTGCTTACCTGCTGACATTTTCGTCTTTTTTCATATTATTCATTCTGTTTAAAATTCCATCTATAAAAAAGTATACGCTTGCTGGGCTACATATAAGTTTTTCAGTCCTGTTTATATTTGGGATATACCTTAGCGTGATTCATTCTCCCAATATGCGGGCGACAATTTTGCTGGGTGGGTTCATCCTCATGCCAATCAGCTTTATCGACAGTCTTCGTCGGATAAGGTCGGTTTTAGTTTTCTGGTTGGTGGTGTCAACCGTTATGGCGTTTTACCTAAAACCCCAATATGCACTTGATGATGCAATTAATTGCTTGTGTTCTGCCGTTCTCGGGTACTATCTTGGGAAAATGATGATACAGGTTCGTCTAGAAAGCTTTGAAGCTAGGCGCCAGCTAATCATTGAAAAAGAAACTGATGTGCTGACAGGCCTTTTGAACCGCCGCAAATTGTTTGAAACACTGGCAGATTTGGAAGCAACAGGTACAGAAAAGCCATCAGGAATCCTGATGATTGATATCGATCACTTCAAAGATTTTAACGATAACTACGGTCATGTCGCTGGTGATAAACTTCTGAATCATTTTGGCGAAGTACTAACAAAATTCGCGCAAAATTTCAGACTGCACTTTTACCGCTATGGTGGTGAGGAATTCGTGGCAATGGCATACGGATATGACGATAAAGAGCTGTTGTCCATCGCAGAAGGCCTACGGATTTCCGTGCAGAGCACAGCTATAGACGGAAATCTCACTACCGTCAGTATCGGAGTTGCCTACTGTGGTGATGAACAAGTTCGAAATTATGAAAATATAATTGATCGGGCGGATAAAGCTGCTTATGCCGCTAAGCGTGCAGGGCGGAATAAAATATGTATGGAGCAGAACTAAATGCAGGTAAACCGGTGGGATAATTAGATTATGAAAAATATTTTATAAATATACTTTACTTCCAAGGGGTGATCAGGCTCGGCGGTCATCAGAATTACAGCAACAAGGCATGTGGAATCCATAATCCTGTTGCAACGCGTAGAATGCTGATGTTGCAAGACTAAATGGGATTTAGGAAGGATATACCTCCTAAATCCAAAGAGAATAAAAAGTTACAGGAATAATGCATCAGATTAAAAATGCATTATGTCTATGCAAAACAAAAAATCTGATTAAGATATAACTATAATACTTAATCAGATTTTTTTATTAAGGACGTGTTTTATGACGCTTATAAAGCTTCATAAAAGCGGCTTTTTTAATATGAAAAAATATTTTAAAATATTTTTTATTTTAGGTGCGTACTTTTTGGTTTTTTTGTACCTATATAAGTATAAGGAGTTTTTTATAAAAACTTTTTCTGAGGGAAGGAGGCTTAAAAAATGCATGAAACAGCGGAACGGATAAGGCGGGTAGAACTGCGTGTTGAGGAACTACGATGCGAAGAAGAAAAACGATTAATCGGCGGTCTTTTTGGTCTATGCGCGATACTGTCAACCTTTCTCGTTGGAGTCATTGGGAATATGGCCGGTAGGGGGCAGTGTATAGTAACGGGGCTTTACGGTTCCATGCTGATGTATGATGATGTCGGCAGCCATGTATTAGTAGGTGTGATTTCCTTTTCTGTGGCAGTCGCCATCACTGTGCTGTGTATTCGCAGCAAAGAGAAAAACAAAAAAGTTTAAAATAAAGAAAACTTAAAACGAAAACAAAATATGAAAGAGGTGGTGTATATGAGAAAATCTATAAAAAGGCTGATTTCGGCGGTTTTATTAAATGTAATGATCCTAAGCATTATCTTACCGTGTATTACAGTGCCGGTGGAGGCGGCAGACGCTAAACCGTATTATTGGCTTGCTAAAGGCTTACCCAATTCTGTTTTTGAGCCTATTATTACTCCACAAATGTGGAATAGCACCCCATATAAGAATCAATTATTAAAGACTGACTGGGGCAGCAATTTAGTAGCTACAGCTAACTGCAATAGCAGTTACAATCTTAATTATGGCAATTATAGGTCGCGATTGCGCTATACTCATCAATATTGGCATGATAAGGATGAGAAAACACCCTGGTATGCTAACTTTAAGTGGGATCTTTCCCCATATACAAAGCAATTAATTGCAAATCAAGAGTTAAAGATGTATTTGGAGGCAAGATTAGCAGCGGATAACCATAATAACTTTATCCACCATAGAGGGGAAATGCGAAACGATCGTGCCCAAATAGAAGTAACTTGTGGCCGCACGAAAGGTAGCAATTTATTCTTAGGCGGTATAATGAATTCTGGCACAGATGCAGACGAGGTATTTTATACTCATAGCGAGGAATTTAAACTACCTGAATGTGATTATGTAAACTTTACATTGGGGGGTAATGCCTGTGGTTGCGGAAGCTCTAAGGTAAAGAATACTATTATTGCGTTAGTGGATGAAAAAAGCCCTACAGTTAAGGAAGCCAAGATTTGTGATGAATACGGCAACCCGCTTAATCATATATCATCAGGAAAGAAAGGCAGAGTTGCCATAGTGTTTTCAGAGCCTATGCGCTTCGCCGACCATGACCCAAAGCCCTATACAATAAACTTAGATTTATATGATAGGGCACTTGAACAATCAATAGCTACAAAACTTGAAGCGACATTAGTCTCTTTGGACAAAGATACCTTATACTTTGAATTTGAAGTGCCTGATAAAATAGGTGATGAGGATACGGATGTTTATATTAAATCTGTTTCAAAGGATCAACCTGATACTATCTTTGCCGGCTCAGGAGCGCCTTTTGACCTTGTATCTATAGCGAAATATGATAGGGGTAAGACAATACATGTAAACTCATTAGAGCTTAGTGGAGGTGTAGGTATTGAAAATATAAATAAAGCTAAATCGGCTATAACAGATTTGGCAGGTAATTCTGTGACATGGGATAAAGCAGTACCTGTGAACAAAGCTTTTCTTGACGGATTAGACCCGAAAGTAGAAAGCATAGAACTTAAACTAATAGACAATAAAGTACCTACCTATGCCGGGGTCGGTTCTAAAATTGTGGTAACTATGTTTTTTAGTGAGAAGATGAAATTTTTAGAAGACTCTCATGGAGACTCTAAAGATAATATAAAAGTAACATTAAACTTAAGGAATAATGATGTTCCCATTGTCTTAGATTTTAAAGAGGCTTATGAAGTAAAGAATAGCGTAAATAGGCCGGCAGTAACAGCGGTAGAATTTTGGCCTTGTGAGATAAATTCGAATTTGTCTTTGCAGACAGGGGACGAAAAAGTTAAAATTGCAAAGATTATGCTTGATAGAGGTGTTACGGATTTATCGGATAATCCTGTTGATAAGGCTGAGAGAGATGATAATAGTAGTGATTACTATCTACTGTTTATCAACGGTGATGATATTCCCATACCTGACCAGGAGATAAGATTGGATGTAACTCCGCCTGTTGTTGGTGAAGAAAATTCGGCAATCGTCGGTACAGCTACTGATGATGGATTTACCTACCTGTTTGATATTGCGGATAGTGGCTCAGAGGTAACAGGGAAAAAAGGCAAATTTGCTTGGGTTGATAAATCTGAATATAAGGATTTTGAATTTAATAATGTAGGAAAAACTTTCTTATATGCCCTATCCTCTGATGTAAATGCACCGGAGGAAGAATATTTCAAAACAGGTATAATTTCAGCCGGAGACAATATTTATTATGAGGAATTTAACCAAATTGAAGGGAATAACTACCTGCATATAAAGATAGAAGATGCATCGGATATACTTATGTTGGAGAGTGAGCTCCATATAATAGCTGTGGATAGATTAGAAAATGAGTCGGAGGTAAAAGTACTTGAAATAAAAGAAAAGTTTTTATCTGATAAGACTCCTCCCACGGTAGAAATGGGAAAGCATTACTTTACTATAGACGGCACTGATATAGAACTCCATGTGCCTGTAGTTGTGAGGGATAAATCCGGAGTTAAAGAAATTTATTATAAATGGAAAAATGAAGTTGATTTTAGCAATGTCGGTTTAATAAATAATCAGAATGAAGTATATGAAAGTCAAAGCCTTACTATATCAAAGACAGTATCACAAGCTGTATATGGAACAGATTCTCTAACTGTTTATGCAGTTGATATAGCTGATAATAGTGGTGAAAATGTGGAAGTGTATGTATGTGATGATGCGCTTGAAGATGAGGAGATGCCATCGTACGATAAATATCACCAAAAAAGAAACTATTATTATAATACTGTAGCCCCTGTATCAGACCTTGGTCCAAACCAAAGAGACCCTAAGGATTTAAATATTATAGGACCAAGTTTATTTATAGATCGACCCAAGAAAACAGGGATTTATAATGAAGCAACTACGGCTATTATAGTGAGAAATCCTTATGCGGAATTTAAGAATAATATATGGGAGCATTTTGTATATTTCTTAGATAGTGATGGTGCTTCACTTAAAGAAGACGATGAATATGTAGACTTCTTTGATAAATATCGAAATATGAGTGAAGCAGACTGGGCAAATAATACTAATTTAACAGGGTGGTATACCGGCAATTTTCTCAAATATGAGAAGTTTTTTCATACAAAACCATTATCAGAGTGTGTATTCGACACCTCTGAAGATGAGCCTAAAACATCTAAGGAACAATTTGCTGCTATATTTGGACGTATAAATTTAGATAAAAGTAGATGGCATCATTATGGAGACCTTGAAATTAGGGTAATTACTGTGGCAAAGAAAATAAATGTAGATAGTATTATATGGTGGAATTGGGAAGAAGAAACAGTAGGACTAACTGTTCATCAGATATTGGAAAAGGATGGAATAGGGTTAAACGAAGACTTCCCCAACAAAACTTATATAAAAATGCGAAGCGCAGACCCATTAGGTATTGATGAAGAAGACGATCCCGACAGTATTTATAGGCTTTATGATGGTTATAGCTTTTTGCTGGATGATTATGAGGAGCTTGAAACTCATAAAATATTGAAGACTGAAGATAAACCAGAAGGTGAAAAGGCTTATTGGTTTAGACCGGATATTCATGGCACGGATGGCGATTATAACAAAAAAAGTGACTTAAATGAAAAACCTGTTACCGTGTCCTTAGAGGAAGCTAATGGTTTAAAAATACCTTTTGCTTTTAATGACGGTCATGTAATTTTTGATTATGATGATATCGACGAGACAAAATCCAATTTGAAATTGTACTACACAGGGGATCAGGCAAGTGGAATTGATTTTGAAGCGACAGAAGAAAATTTGGTCTATACAGCTCCCATCTATGCTAAATATTGGACTCAATATTTTACTCTTTCAGTTAATCAAGAAAATGTAAATAAATTTAAGACAGGCTACTATGCCTTGGTAGCAAGTATGGCAACTAAAAGTAAAGGGATAAATAATAAACATTTTACCAGACAAGACCTTTTAGTCAGTGACCTGTTTATAGATACCTATGCTCCTGCTAAGGATGATTTTATCCTTAGCCTTCAAGGGTTTTATGGTGATAAAAATAGGGAAATAACCACATCGGCTACCGGTCAATTAGTCGGCTCTGTAGGCAGTGGTATGGATTGGAAGATTAATATAGAGCAGAAAGGGACAGAAAGTCAACTAACCCGTAACAACAAGACATATTATTCTTATCCTAATTCAGAAGATTATAAGATAGATATGGATGGTATGTATTGGATAAAAGTATGGAATCCTGATGTTGAAGATAGTGAAGAAAATGCAAAATGGCAGTATTATACAAAGGATTATAAGCTTACCTTTATAGATAAAACAAAAAAAGATGGCGATGAAGGTTATGAATATGGTGATTATGAAGCTTATAAAGATGGTGTAGCCTATGCTCCTGTTGTAAATGGAGAGAAAAACATTATGCAATATCAGTTCTGCAGCTACAATGGTGTACCCGGCTCAATAGGGCAATTCACTTTATTGGTGGGAGATGAGGCAAATAGACCCTCCTTTAAAATATGGTGTTCCCATGAAGAAGATACTCCGGCAAAATCCGTAGTTATCGGTCCTACAGATATTAAAGCCGATAATTTTATAGAGGGTTATGGTTTATTGATAGAAAAAGGTGGAATTTGGGAGTCTGTAAAAGAAGCAGAGGCTCTATTATTTACCTATGAGGAAATAGACGAGAATGACGATACTGTGGAAATAGAGACTATGAATTATGAAATCTTTAAAAACGGTAACTATAAATACTATATCTATGATGATTATGGTATGACGGGTGAAGAGGAAATCGTAATTAATAATATAGATACAACAGAACCGACAATAGCGGTAAGTGATGTAGATTTTGAAAATAGAATATTAAAGTTCACTGCCACTGTTACGGACGATTATCCTTTGGATGGCGGCTCTCTCCTTGTTAAATTTGGAGGAGGCTTAGCACAAGACTCTCACTTAGAGAAACTTGACAAGGTAGATGAAACAGAGAATTCGGATGTTTATATCTCTATCCCCCTTGATAGTGAGAAAATAGCTAAGGAAGCCTATAGAAAGGCGGGAATTTATAAATTAACCGTTGAGGATGATAATGGTGATAAGGAAAAGACAGTAAAGATAGAAATGATAATAGGAGATGTTCCCGAAAATAGCGATAGTGTGGTTTACCTTGATGCAATAGATATTGTGGGTAATAAACTTGATGCACAGAGTTTTACTGTGGTTAAGAACTTTGATGAAGTGTATGAATATGCCCCGGCAATTGTAAATGCCTATTGGAATATTGGTGAATCCATGGTTTACCTAAAATTTAATACTCTTGTAAAACTTCTATCTCATAATTTGGCTGATTCAGACTATGGCATCTCTGTTCCTACCACTATTTCCGCCAATGGTATTTATACCATAGAATATACGGATATCTTTGGCGATACCTATAGCGAGTACTTAGAAATAGATTTGAATGAATTAGATTTAGGCTTGGATATACAATATGATAAGACATTAACGAATAAAGATATAAAATTGACACTAAAAACTTCGGATGATGTATATATAACTAAAACTAAAATTGGCGAAAATACTGAAATAACTCAGCCCGCAGATACACAAGTGATTAATAATATGATAATTACAGAAAACTGCATTGTCTATGTAACAATAAAAAAGGGCTTAATTACTCGAACCCAAGCCATATCCATAGATAATATAGATAAGACCATAAACTCCACAAGTCTACATTGGATATTTGAGGGTGATAAGGATGAAGATAATAAAACTACTAACGGTTTTGTTACTGTTGCTGTAGTGGGAGATGAGCCTTTAGTTGGAGATTTGACTTATACCTTTACTAATGGTGCAAAGATAGGAGATAAACACACCTTTAGCTATTCAGATGAGGCAGGGAATGAAGGAGAAATTACAGCTACCCTCGAATATAATATTGTCTTTTCTATAGACGACAAGTTAGCACCGGGAGTAGAGATAAAGGTTTATTTCAAAACCTTTGAGGCTTATAATCAAGGGCTTTCAGGGTCGGCAGGCAACTTTAACTTATCTAATATAGATGAAGAACCGCCTGAAGGCATAGAAGATAGCCCAACGAACTACTCTGAGGAAACAGGAAGCCCAATAGACTGGAATAACGAAGATGATATCAATATCAGGTCTCAGGCAGTACGAATGGACTTAAAAATCACAGACCAAAGCGCAACAAAGGTGTTTATAAAATCAACTAACAGTCCACCTCAATACAGCGATGCGGCAAGTAATAAAGTAGATAAGGCTGAACTAATAGGCAATAGTATCTTTATTGATACTACTGGTGAGACAGATATCACTCCCCAAGACTTTTATATCTTTGTAGTGGATGAAAAGGATAACTGGACATCCTTCCTTGTCAAGCCGGGCTTGTTGGACAAGACTGCACCGGAAATTGAAGATATAAGTGTAAAACTCCATGATCCTTATAGAGCAGAAGCTATTTTAAAAATAGCC
>CAYXUX010000082.1:0-8591 GCA_964468275.1 uncultured Clostridiaceae bacterium | reverse complement strand
GCGTAGCTCAGTTGGCTAGAGCATTCGGTTCATACCCGAACGGTCATTGGTTCAACCCCAATCGCCGCTACCATTAATTTTTGTGTATATTTTATGGCCCATTGGTCAAGCGGTTAAGACGCCGCCCTCTCACGGCGGCAACGGGGGTTCGATTCCCCCATGGGTCACCATATGTATTGAGATTTAAAGAATTTAAACCTATTAACATTGTAATGTTTATAGGTTTTTTTAGTTTAAGAGTATTTATGAATACAAACATATGCGGAATTTATAAATTATTGTAAAACTTTGGACTTTTTAGTCTAAAGTTTTTTTGTTTCATATACTTATACTGACAAAAAAGTCTAACATATTTTGGTAGAATCATTTTTAGGCTTATAAATATACGTTTTATTTAAGGTGGTGCCTTCTTTGGTTGGTTTCGTTACACCTTTTAAAGAAAATGCTTCAAAAATAAAGGTTGCGTTTCAGAATAATGTATTTTTGGATTATTTGATCATAGCTATTTATGGATTTACAATGGGGAGAATTGTTATACTAGGCTATCTTAACCCATTTTCAATAGCTTTTCTGTGTGCGGTAATAATAAATGAATCTTTTGTGATGACAGCGGTATTAGGGTTACTGATAAGTGCAGTAAGTGTTAAAAATCCGGAGCTTGTATTATGGCAAGCAACAATCACCATGATGTTATCAATCTTTTTTTTGATCTTTAAAAGGACAAGGATTAATAAAAGAGTTTTATTTAATATTCTAGCCCCAAGCCTTAGCTTTATAATAGGGTATTTTATTTTCTATGTAAAAGACTATTACTTATACGATTTATTGATGTTGATTCTTCAATCAATTACAATATGCGCTTTAACAAATTTGTATGACAAAGGAATAGTTTTGTTGACAAGTTTTACAGAGCGGAGGTTTTTATCTTCGGAAGAAATGATTTCCCTTTCGCTGTTATTTGCTTCTTTATTTTTTGGATCTACCTTTTACTTTTTTGGTCTTTCATTAAAAAGAGTCATCTCTATATTTTTAATCTTTATTTTTTCTTATGGGGGCAGTGTCGGAGTGGGGACTATTGTAGGCACTCTTATAGGTATTTCCCATTCCTTAACGGGAGATATATACTCTTCGGCAATCGGTGTATATGGCCTTTGCGGTTTATTATCTGATTTTATGAAAAGATATGGGAAGATTGCAATGATCGTAGGTTTTATATTAGGTAATGCGGTTATGACTTTCTATATAAACGGTTCTACAGAAGTGCTCATAAGTTTTAAAGAAATAATCTTTGCGTCTTTATTGTTTTTATTTATACCTGATAAATTTTTAAAAAAAGCTTTTAAAATTAATTTTTCTAATAATATGAATAATAAAAAGACAGATGATATTAAAATAAAAGACTATACAATCGGTAGTTTACTTGAAGTTTCTGATGTATTTAAAGAACTGTCAATTTCATTGAACACTAGAATAATCAATAAAAGTTATTTTTCCCAACTTGATGCGGCGGAAATCATTGAAAAAACCGTTAAAGATGTGTGTTATTCCTGCGGTATGTATGATTGTTGTTGGAAGAAGGACTTTTTTAGAACATATCAAAGGATATTTGATATGTTATCAATGATTGAGGCGGGTAAAGCAGATAAAAATGATGATAAAGCTTATATAAAAGATAAATGTATTTATGTAACAAATATTAAAAATAGTTTGAAATATAATTATGAATTGTATAGAACTAAAGAGCAATGGAAGAAAAAAATCGACGAAAGCAGAGCAGCATTCAGTCGGCAGATGGAAGAGACTTCAAAATTAATAAGTGATCTTGCGGAAAAATTAGAGTCAAGTATAGAATTTAACAATAATATGGAAGATCAAATAATTGCATCTTTGGACGGCATAGGGATTGACCCACAAAGTGTATCCGTTGTTGAATTAAAAAATAGCATGGAAATAGAGATTAAGATGAGATCTTGTGGCGGTAAAAGAGTATGTATAAGTAAAATATTGCCGGAAATAAGGAAAATTACAGGTAAAAGGTTTATTAAAACCGATTTATCATGTTGTACTACCAAAAAACGTATATGTAAACTGAAATTAAAGGAGGCTCAAAAGTATTCCATTGCAACGGGTTTTTCAAAAGTTCAGAAAGATGACAGTATTATTTCCGGGGACAATTATTCTTTCATTGAAGTCAAGGATGGGAACTTTTTCATGATACTGAGTGACGGTATGGGAAGTGGTTACAAAGCTGACGTGGAAAGCAGTATGGCCGTTAGCCTACTGGAAAAATTTTTATTTGCCGGGTATAATCATCTTTCAGCATTGGAAGCGATAAATTCTTTACTTTTAATTAAAACAAATGACGAAAACTACGCAACTTTGGATATAAGTATAATAAATAAATATACCGGTGAAATAATGTTTTTAAAAGCCGGTGCAGTTTCAACTTATCTAAAGCATAAAGACAGGGTGGATATCATAAGAAGCAGTTCACTTCCTGCCGGAATTCTTAACGAAATTGATATAGAGTTTAATAGAAAAAAACTTGTAGACGGTGATTTTGTTATTATGGTAACCGATGGAGCCTTAGATTCGAATAAAGATGAATTGGATAAAGAAGCATGGTTAGTGAACATAATCAATGAAATAGAGACACGTAATCCGCAGAAATTAGCAGATACTATTTTGGAAAAATGCCTTTCTGAGTCAAAAGGAATAGCGGAGGATGATATTACAATTCTTGTCACAAAGATATGGGAGCCGAGATAGAGTTATGCTCCCCACTTTACGCATTTCAAATCTTATGATACCATAATTAAAAGTTGGATTTTAATGTTATATGTTTGAGAATACTATCGATATTATTGTTTTTAAGTTTTATCAGGTAGAACCTATAATTGTTTAATGAAATTTTATTAAAATGGAGTTGCATTCACAGTGAAAGATTTGCCGCAGGAAGTGGAAAAAACAATAAGTAAATACAATATGATAAAAATGAAAGACGTCATCGTTGTCGGAGTATCGGGCGGTGCGGATTCAATGTGTTTATTGCATATTTTAATAAGACTTAAAGAAAAGTACAACCTTTCTGTATTTGCAACTCACTTAAACCATCAGTTTCGAGGAGAAGAAGCAGATAAAGATGCGGCTTATGTTGAGGACATTTGTAAGCAGTGGGGAATTCCTGTATATGTTAAAAAGTTCGATGTCCCGGCATATGCTAAGGAAATCGGAGTATCCGATGAAGAAGCCGGGAGGATTATAAGATACAGTCATTATGAAGAAATACTTAATAAAGAAAATGCAGATAAAATTGCAGTAGCACATAATCTTAATGATCATATAGAAACAATATTTATAAATATGATACGCGGCAGCGGGATTGAAGGGTTAAAAGGGATTGAAGCTGTGCGTAAAAATATAATACGACCCCTGATAAAAACTGAGAGGATAGATATAGAAAAATATTGCATGAATAACGGAATAGATTATAGAATAGATAAAACCAATCTAGAACCTATTTATGGCAGAAATAAAATAAGGATTGAATTAATTCCCTATATTGAAGACAATTTAAATTCAAATATTATGGCAACTTTAAACAGATTGTCCGATATTATTTCTGCTGAAAATGATTATATTGATATTCAAGCACAAAAAGCATTTACAGAAACAGCTAAATGCTTTAAAAATAGTGTAAAATATAGTATTATTAGATTGAACAATTTACATCCTGCGTTAAAAAGAAGAGTGATAAGAACAGGTTTGAAAAAACTACTGGGCAGTTTAAAAGGCATTGAGTATAAGCATGTTGAAGAAATAGTTTTTTTAACAAAGGCTAAGACCGGTGCTACTGTGATGTTGCCCGGCAATATTACCGCATATATATCCTACGAAAATCTTATTATAAAGCATAACATAGAAAAGGTAACAGGATTGTTTTGCTATAAGCTGCAGCGAAATAAAGATAATATAATTGCCCCGCTGAATATAACTGTTAACGTTGCTGAATTAAAAATTGATGAAATCGTAAGTTTAAGCAAAAAGCTTGACGAAATATATATCGATGAAGCTAAAATTGTTGGAGATTTGGTTATAAGAAATAGGATTCCCGGGGATATATTTTCTCCTATTGGATTAAAGGGAAGTAAAAAGCTCAAGGATTTTTTTATAGATGAAAAAATCCCTAAGGAAGAGAGGGGAAATATTTTAATTTTAGCAGATGATGTTGATATTATTTGGGTTATTGATAAAAGAATAGGTGAAAAATATAAAATCACAAATAATACAAAGGATGTAATAAAGATAAAGGTTTTGAGGAGGGCAACTAATGGAGAATGATATATCGGAGGTATTGATTAATGAGGAAGAGATTAAAGAAAAGATAAAGGATTTAGGTAAAAAAATAACACAAGATTATAAAGAAAAAGATTTACTTCTGGTTGGAGTATTAAAAGGTTGTATTCTTTTTCTTTCTGATTTGTCCAGAGAGATAAAATTGCCTTTATCAATGGATTTTATGGTAGTATCAAGCTATGGAACATCAACCAAGTCTTCCGGTGTGGTTAGGATAATCAAGGACCTTGAAAGAGATATAACCGGAAAGGATGTTTTGGTAGTAGAAGATATTGTAGATACAGGGCTTACATTAAACTATCTTGTCGACTACTTATTATCAAGAAATGCCAACAGTGTTAAGGTTTGTACTTTACTGGAAAAGCCGGAAAGAAGGATTGCAAAAGTAAAGATGGACTATGTAGGATTTCATATCCCTGATAAATTTGTTGTTGGCTATGGTTTGGATTATGGAGAAATATATAGAAACTTGCCTTTTGTTTGTGTTTTAAAACCCGAAGTATATTCTAAATAGTTGTTTATATTTATTGTAATTTATAAACTGCTATGATAAAATTACTTTGTTATTTGGTTATACTGTACTTAAGGAGGGTAATTGTTGAAGAAGTTTTTAAGAGGTATAAGCATATATATACTCATTTTTGTGATAATAATTTTCTTTGCCCAAATATTTAATAGCACCAGTGAAAGTAAAACAAAACTGACTTATACCCAGTTTATATCTGAAGTGGAAAATAAGAAAATTAAAGAAGTCCATGTTTCTGATTTTGGAGGGACCTCTGTTATAACCGGTAAGTTAAATGATGGGCGTAAATTTGAGGTAACTGTTCCCAGCAGTCAGTTTAATGAATTGGCACAGGATTATGCCCAAAGAGGAATTATTAATATAGTTTATGATAAACCACAACAGACCTCAGTTTGGCTTTCTATACTTCCATCTGCAGCTTTGATTGTTTTGGTTATAGTATTTTTTTTCATATTTAGTCAACAAACTCAAGGTGGCGGAAGCAGAGTAATGTCTTTTGGAAAAAGCAGAGCGAGATTAGTTACACCGGACAAAAAGAAAGTTACTTTTGCAGATGTTGCAGGTGCTGATGAAGAGAAAGAAGAATTAGGGGAAATTGTTGATTTTCTCAAGCAACCGAGAAGATTTGTTGAGCTGGGTGCAAGGATACCAAAGGGTATTTTATTGGTGGGTCCTCCGGGCACAGGTAAAACATATTTAGCAAAAGCGGTTGCCGGTGAGGCCGATGTACCATTTTTTAGCATAAGCGGTTCTGATTTTGTTGAAATGTTTGTAGGTGTAGGTGCTTCTCGGGTAAGAGATTTATTTGAACAGGCGAAGAAAAATTCTCCCTGTATAATCTTTATCGATGAAATAGATGCCGTGGGTAGGCATAGAGGCGCGGGGCTAGGAGGAGGGCATGACGAGCGAGAACAAACCCTCAACCAACTTCTTGTTGAGATGGATGGATTTAACATAAATGAAGGAATTATTATTATTGCTGCGACTAATAGACCGGATATATTGGATCCGGCGCTTTTAAGACCGGGCAGATTTGACAGACAGATTACTGTAGGCATACCGGATATCAAGGCAAGAGAAGAGATATTAAAGATTCATGCAAGGAACAAACCTTTGGGTGATAATATAAGCCTTGAAGTATTAGCAAAAAGCACACCGGGATTTACTCCTGCCGATTTGGAAAACTTGATGAACGAGGCGGCGATATTGACAGCCAGAAGAAAGAAAAAAAGAATAGAGATGAAAGAACTTGAAGAAGCGACACTTCGAGTTATTGCAGGTCCTGAAAAGAGAAGTAAAGTTATTAGTGAGCAAGATAGAAGGCTTACCGCATACCATGAAGCGGGGCATGCTGTTGTACAGAGATTTATACCCGGTTCGGATCCGGTTCACCAAGTTTCAATCATACCGAGAGGCAGAGCCGGCGGTTATACGCTTTCGCTTCCTAAACATGATAAGTACTATGTATCCAAGCTGGAGTTAGAAGATAAGATTGTGATGCTTTTAGGCGGCCGTGTTGCTGAAAAAATGGTATTGGATGATATTAGCACAGGGGCTAAAAATGACTTGGAAAGAGCAACCTCTATTGCCCGGAAAATGGTTACTGAGTATGGAATGAGTGATACCTTGGGACCTATGACATTTGGGACAGACCATGATGAAGTGTTTATTGGAAGAGACTTGGCAAGAGGCAGGAATTATAGTGAAGAAATTGCAGCCTTAATAGATAAAGAAATTTTTAATATTATTGAAATTGCTTATAAAAAAGCGGAAAAAATCCTTCGTGAGAATCTTAATAAGCTTCATGATGTAGCAAATGCCTTACTTGAAAGAGAAAAGCTGGATCAGCATGAATTTGAAGAGATATTTGCTAATGCATAAATTGAATAGTTAAGAAAGGAATGATTTATAAGACCATTCCTTTTTACTATATAAGGATAATTTTGTGCTATATATTACTTTGGACGGTAATTTAAAGAATTTTACTAAATGGAGGAGGTTAATCAATTGAAAACAGATATACAAATAGCTCAAAATGCTAAAATAAAGCCAATAAAAGAGGTTGCTTCATCAATAGGTATTTTAGATGAAGAGTTGGAGCTATACGGGAACTATAAGACAAAGGTAAGCTTTGATATATGGAAGAGGCTGGCAGATAAAAATGAGGGTAAACTGGTATTGGTTTCCGCAATTACTCCTACACCTGCAGGCGAAGGTAAATCAACAGTTACAGTAGGCCTTGGTCAAGCATTGGTAAGAATGGATAAGAAGGCGGCGATAGCTTTAAGAGAACCTTCTTTAGGACCCGTATTTGGTATTAAAGGCGGTGCAGCAGGCGGAGGATATTCTCAGGTAATACCTATGGAAGACATAAACTTACATTTCACCGGTGATATGCATGCAATAACTACTGCAAATAACCTATTATCTGCCGCCATAGATAATCATATTACACAAGGCAATTCCTTAGGTATAGATTCACGCCAAGTGGTATGGAAGAGAGTTATGGATATGAATGACAGGGCATTAAGGGATGTGGTTGTAGGTCTTGGGGGGAAAGCAAATGGTTTTTTAAGGCAGGATGGTTTTATGATAACTGTTGCTTCCGAGATTATGGCAATACTGTGTCTGTCAAAGGATATTATGGATTTGAAAGAGAGACTTGCAAATATCATTATTGGTTATAGTATAGAAAACAAACCAATTAAGGCAAGGGATTTAAAAGTGCATGGGGCCATGGCTTTATTATTAAAAGACGCAATCAAACCGAATTTGGTTCAGACTTTGGAGAATACGCCGGCGTTTATTCATGGCGGTCCTTTTGCTAATATTGCTCACGGTTGTAACAGTATTGTAGCTACAAAATTGGGACTGCTGCTCAATGATTACTTAATTACGGAAGCAGGATTTGGTGCCGATTTAGGAGCAGAAAAATTTATGAATATTAAATGCAGATATGCCGGATTTAAACCCTCTGCAGTAGTTTTGGTAGCAACGATTAGAGCGCTTAAAATGCATGGAGGTGTTAAAAAGGCAGACTTAGGAGAAGAAAATGTAGCTGCATTGGAAAAAGGTTTTGTAAATTTGCGGAAACATATAGAAAATATAAGTAAATTCGGTGTACCATCAGTGGTTGCAATCAATAAATTTATTACCGATACGGATGCAGAGATTTCGAAACTGACAGAGTTATGTAGATTGGAAGGTGCGGATGCTGCAGTCTGTGAGGTTTGGGAAAAAGGAGGCGAAGGAGGATTAGAGTTGGCTCATAAGGTTATTGAAGCCTGTGAGAAAGATAATAGATTTGATTTCTTATATGATGTAAATGAAAGCATAAAAGATAAAATAGAGAAGATAGCAAAAGCGATATATGGCGCCAAGGGTGTTGTATATACCAGTAAAGCGGATAAAGAAATTAAAAGGCTAGAAGAGCTTGGCTTAGATAAATATCCTATTTGTATGGCTAAAACTCAATATTCACTTACAGATAATCCTGAAATCTTGGGCAGACCTGAAGATTTTGAAATTACTGTCAAAGAGGTTCGAGTATCGGCAGGTGCAGGCTTTATTGTTGCTTTAACAGGTGATATAATGATAATGCCCGGTTTGCCTAAGGTCCCTGCTGCAGAGAAAATAGATATAGATGAAAACGGAGTGATAACGGGTCTGTTTTAAGCAGTTTTTAGAAAGGGGCGCATTTTACAATGTG
>CAYXUX010000081.1:0-8658 GCA_964468275.1 uncultured Clostridiaceae bacterium | reverse complement strand
ACGTAATAAATATTGGATAAATATATTTATATATAAAGTTTACTCGTTAAGACTGCCGGATAACTGTCACTCTTGACAACATTCCTTTGATTTTGTATAATTACCTATAATTATATGAATGGCTGTGAAGAGGACAGTAGTATGATTTTTGCTGATAAAAGAGAGGCAATCATTTGGTGGAAGATTGCCGAATGAGAATGATACGAAGATCACCTTGGAGCCGAATATCTGAAATTGCAGTAAGATATTCCCCGGTTATGGGTTAAAATAATCCGAGTTGGTGAAGCTTTGGCTTTACAATAAGGGTGGTACCGCGATTAGTGTCGTCCCTATGGATATGTATTCATAGGGACTTTTAATTTGTGCTATTATAATATTTAATAAAAATATGACCATAAAGATTTTGGAGGAGTTGAACAAAATGAAATTTAAACCTTTATCGGAAGCATCTGTTGCCGAAAGGGAAAAGAAAGTCTCAAAGTTTTGGGATGAAGTAGATATTTTAAATAAGACTGTAGAAAATAGAGAGGGGCGAAAACCTTATATTTTTTACGAAGGGCCGCCTACCGCAAACGGAAGTCCCGGGATACATCACGTTATAGCCAGAACATTAAAGGATACTGTTTGCCGATACTATAATATGAAAGGCTTTCAAGTGGAAAGAAAAGCAGGGTGGGATACCCACGGTCTCCCTGTTGAAATTGAAGTGGAGAAGAAGCTTAAACTATCAAACAAGTATGAGATAGAAGAATACGGTATTGCGGAATTTAATGAAAAATGTCGTGAATCCGTATTTACCTATGAAAAAGAATGGAGAGAAATGACCGAGAGGATGGGTTACTCCATTGACTTGGATAACCCGTATATAACTCTTAATAATGACTATATAGAAACCGTTTGGTGGATATTAGATAAATTCTTTAAAGAAGGTTATATCTATGAAGGTCATAAAATACTGCCCTATTGCAGTCGTTGCGGTACAGGGCTTGCATCACATGAAGTAGCTTTAGGTTATAAGGAAATAAAGACTGATACGGTAACCGTTAAGTTTAAAAGAAAAGATAAAGATGAATACTTCCTAGTCTGGACTACAACGCCTTGGACCTTAGCATCCAATGTTGCTTTAACAGTTAACCCCAACGAGACTTATTTAAAGGTAAAACATGAGGGCACAGTATATTATATTGAAAAGCACTTATCAAAGGCGGTGCTGGGAGACGATTTTGAAGTTCTTGAAGAAATGCCCGGCAAGGACTTGGAATATATAGAATATGAGCAGATAATGCCTTTCGTGGATACGGATAAAAAGGCGTTTTTCGTAACCTTGGCGGATTATGTTACTGTTGAAGACGGTACAGGAATAGTTCATACCGCGCCGGCCTTTGGTGAAGATGACTATAATACCGGCAGAAAATATGATTTACCCGTATTGCAGCCTGTAGACGAAGACGGTAAATTTCTAACAACTCCTTGGAAAGGTAAATTCGTTATGGATGCTGATTGGGATATAATAGTATGGCTGCACGAGGAAGGGAAGTTATTTAAAAAGCAAAAAGTCGAACACAATTATCCTCATTGCTGGCGATGTTCCACACCGCTTTTATACTATGCTAAGCCCAGTTGGTATATCGAAGTTACGAAGATGAAAGACCTTTTGGTAGAAAACAATAATAAAATTGAATGGTATCCTTCTTATGTTGGTGAAAAAAGATTCGGTAATTGGCTTGAAAATGTTAATGACTGGGCTTTATCCCGTAATAGATATTGGGGAACCCCTCTTAATATTTGGAGATGTAGCTGCGGTCACATTACATCAATAGGTTCCCGCCAAGAATTGATAGATAATGCTATAGAAAAGATTGATATGGATATAGAGCTTCATAGGCCCTTTGTTGATGATGTTCATTTAAAATGTGATAAATGCGGCGGTACCATGACTAGAGTTCCTGAAGTGATAGATTGTTGGTTTGACAGTGGCTCCATGCCCTTTGGACAGCACCATTATCCTTTTGAAAACAAAGAAAACTTCCATGAGCTATTTCCTGCGGATTTCATTTGTGAGGGTATTGACCAAACAAGAGGATGGTTTTACTCTTTGCATGTAATAGCAACCTTTGTTATGGGTGTGTCATCTTTTAAACGCTGTTTGGTAAATGACTTAATCTTGGATAAAGACGGTCAGAAGATGTCAAAGTCAAAAGGAAATACCGTGGATCCATTTGAATTGTTCGATAAATATGGGGCGGATGCTTTGAGATGGTATCTGCTGCATGTATCTCCGGTTTGGACACCTACAAAATTTGATGAAGACGGCTTAAAAGAAGTCCTAAGCAAATTTTTTGGAACGATGAGAAATGTTTATTCCTTTTTCGCTCTTTATGCTAATACGGATGAAGTGGATCCCAGAGATTTTTATGTGGAATATGAAGACAGACCCGAATTGGATAAATGGATATTGTCTAAATTTAATAATCTTTTAAAAGAAGTAGAATACGAGATGTCCGTATATGACTTGCATAGATCCGTAAGAAAGATTCAGTTTTTCCTAAATGAAGATTTTTCAAACTGGTATATTAGGCGTTCCCGCAGAAGATTTTGGGCACCGGAACTGACAGAGGATAAAAAGGCAGTTTATAATACTACATTTGAAGTTTTGGTAGGACTAACAAAGGTTATAGCACCTTATTCACCTTTTATGGCTGAGGAAATATATAAGGATTTAACCGGTGGATTGTCCGTACATCTGGAGGACTTCCCTGTCGGAGATGATAAATATATCAATTCACATATTGAAGAAAGAATGGATTTAATACGTGATTTGGTGAAGTTAGGCAGGGCAGCAAGAGAGCAGGTAAGGATTAAGGTAAGGCAACCTATTTCTGAGGTGCTAATTGATGGAAAATATGAGGATTTGATCAGTGACTTGGAACCCCTTGTAAAGGAAGAATTGAATGTTAAAAAACTGGTATTTGCAAAGCATCTGGATGAATATATGGACTTTTCACTTAAACCTAATTTTAAAGTAGCAGGTCCTATATTGGGTTCTAAAATAAAGTTTCTAGGTAAGGCTTTATCTGAGGTTGACGGAGCGGAGGCAGTAAAAAAATTGGATGCCGGTGAAGCACTTAAGCTTACCGTAAACGGAGAAACGATAGATGTAATCAAGGATTATGTTTTAATAACTATTTCCGCAAAAGAAGGTTTCACAGTTGCTATGGAAGATAATTTCTTTGTAATACTGGAAACTACACTGACAGAGGAATTAATCAACGAAGGATACGCAAGAGAGTTTATTTCAAAAGTACAGCAGATGAGAAAGAACAACGGTTATGAGATGATGGATAGGATAGAGATTTATTATGACAGTGATGATGAAATAGCTGAGGGTATAGATACACATAGGAATTATATTATGAGCGAAACCTTGGCGGATGTGCTTGAACGGGTAAAGGATGACAGTTTTGAAAAACAAGATTTAAACGGACATGATACGGGGCTGAAGTTGGAAAAAGTTTGATAAGACAAATGAATGATGGCAGATATGTTAGAGGCTGACGATTCTGTCAGCCTTTGTTTAAAATGAAAGAGGTGAGAGTATGCTATTAGACAGTTCTGAAGTGACTAAAGCAGCCATAACCATGGCAATATCCTCAAGAACCTCGGAAGAATCAATAATCAAAGATTTAAAAAAGAAAAATATTTTTGCTACCGCAGTTGACGTGGGTGGGAATTTTAATACTTCCATACCGAAAATTATTGAAAGAGCTGTTGTTGCCGCAAAAAGAAGCGGGGTAACGGTAGAATGTCATGTCCACGACGGTGCAGTTGCCGGGGCAACGAGAGAGGCTCTGATGCAAATAGGTATGAAAGCTAGCGGTTACAGTGTGGGAGGAAAAATCGGAATAGCCAGATCCGGAGAGCATCTTAGCGTTTGCATCTTTATGAGCATGGGATTGCTATATCTTAATGATGTGGTCATAGGGTTAGCCCATAGAGCAATCCCTAATTTAAAATAATTTTAAAATATCATTGACATTCTGCATTATATTTTATAGAATTATAACTAAATTGAACATTAACGGTTTTCAAAAGTAGTTTTGTAGTATTGTAGAATGGTAGTTCACTATTTATTTCAGTAAAAAGGCTGATCTATCAAGGTCAGCTTTTTATTGTATAAGAAAGTATTTTTCTTATACAATTTAATATAACATAATAAAATTTGGAGGATGGTAGAATGGTAGTAAGACAAAAATTTTCAATTCTTATGGTGGTTCTTTTATTATTCAATTCTTTTCTTTCCGGATGTGCCGGTAAAGAGGTATCGGTAGAAAATGGCAGCACGGAAGTTTCCGATCAACCAAGTAAACCCGTGGAAATAGGTATTATACAGATTATAGAACATCCTGCCTTGGATTCGTCCCGCCTTGGCTTTATTGATGCTTTAATTGATAGCGGTCTTAAAGAAGGCGAGGATTTCAAAATTGATTTTCAAAACGCGCAGGGAGATGGCCCTACTGCACAAACTATTGCACAGAATTTTGTAAGCAGTAAGAAAGATTTAATTTTTGCGATAGCTACACCGACAGCAGAGGCAGCATTTAATGCCACTAAGGAGATACCCATACTTATAACGGCGGTTACGGATCCTGTTGACGCAGGGCTTGCTGAATCAATGGATAATCCCGGTACCAATGTGACGGGGACCAGTGATGCGGCACCGATGGGAAGACAGTTTGAACTTTTAAAAGAACTTATACCCAGCGCTAAAAAAGTAGGAATCATTTATAATACCAGTGAAAGAAATTCAGAGATTCAGGTGGAAGCTGCTAAAGAATTATCGGGCGAGTTTGGATTTGAGATAATACCTCAGGGAATTACAAGTACAAATGAAATGCCGCAGGTTCTTGATTTTCTAAGCACAAAAATAGACGTTTTATATATACCCACCGATAATATGGTGGCATCATCAATGGCGATTATTTCGCAAAAGTGTTTGGATAGCGGCATACCTATAATAGGTTCAGAACAAGCCCATGTTGAGGGAGGAGCCCTTGCAACAGAGGGTATTGATTATTATAAACTTGGATTCCAAACCGGTCTTATGGCAATAGAAGTGCTAAATGGTGCAAATCCCGAAACAATGGCCATAGAGACCCTGAAGGATACGACATTGGCAATAAATGTTGATAGCGCTAGACTTCTGAACATCACAGTACCCCAAGAAATGCTTGATAAGGCCGAAATAATAAAAGGCGGTGCGGCAAATTGAGCAATTTTTGGATTGGAGTATTAGAGCAGGGATTTTTGTTTTCCATAATGGTATTTGGAGTCTATATAACTTATAAAATACTTGATTTCCCCGACTTGTCCGTGGACGGCACCTTTCCTTTAGGTGCCTCCGTCACGGCCTTGCTATTGGTAAAAGGGATTAATCCATTGCTGACATGCTTTATCTCTTTTTTTACAGGCATGGTAGCGGGCTTTGTTACAGGTATTTTAAATGTTAAATTTAAGATTACAAATCTTCTATCAGGCATTTTGGTTATGATAGGTCTGTATTCAATAAATTTGAGAATTATGGGAAAAGCAAATACCCCGCTTTTTAATGTAAATACAATATTTTCAACGGATATAAAGCCAATCTATGTGATAATTTTATTGTCATTGGCAGTAAAGTTATTTTTAGATTTATTATTTAAAACAAAATTTGGCTTCATACTGAAAGCTACCGGGGATAATCATATAATGGTTACATCTTTAGGCATTGATATCGGCATGGTAAAGATAATAGGTATAATGCTTTCCAATGGATTAGTGGCCTTAGCAGGTTCTGTCATGGCTCAATACCAAAGATTTTCCGATGTAGGTATGGGGAGCGGTATTATAGTAATGGGTTTGGCCTCAATTATAATGGGTGAAACTGTCTTAAAATCCTTGCCTCTTAGATTCACAACATTATGCGCTCTCATTGGTTCAATTTTTTATAAAGCCAGCATAGCTTTAGCTTTAAAGGCGGGTTTGCCGCCTACGGATTTAAAGCTTGTAACATCTATTATAGTAATTGCCGCTTTAGCAGTTTATAACAAGGGATTTAAACCGGGGTTTAAGAAAAGATTACAGCTTGGAGGTGTGAAAACTGCTTCATATACAAAATCTGCATAAAACTTTCAACAAGGACACAATAAACGAAAATAGGCTTTTCAGAGGGCTTTCATTAAAGGTTAAAAAAGGTGATTTTATAACTGTTATAGGAAGTAACGGTGCAGGGAAATCTACTTTGCTTAATATAATTTCAGGAAGTATGGAATGTGACGAAGGCGAAATATATTTAAACGATGAAGATGTTACCAATACCCCTGAATATAAAAGGAATAAAACCATTGGTAGGGTTTACCAAGACCCCAAAATGGGGACCTCACCGTCTATGTCCGTTTTGGAAAATGTCTCCATGGCATGGAATAAAAATAATAGATATGGTTTTTCCTGGGGAATTGAAAGAGGCAATATAGGTGAAATCAAGAACACTCTCTCAAAATTGTCTCTGGGATTGGATAACAAACTGGATGTAAAGACTGGGCTTTTATCCGGAGGGCAGAGGCAGGCTTTGGCATTGTTAATGGCCGCAATATCCAATCCCTTCCTCCTTTTATTGGATGAACACATGGCGGCTTTGGATCCCAAGGCTTCACAAGTGATTGAGGATCTAACCAATAGCATAATAGAAGAAAGTAATATTACAGCCATTATGGTTACGCACAATCTTAAACAAGCGATTAGTATGGGGAACAGGCTTGTAATGATGCATAGAGGTGAAATAATTTTAGATATAAGAGGTAAGGAAAAAGCTTCTCTTACCTCAGAAAGACTTTTTAACTTATTTAGCGGAAAGGATTCAACTGATATACTGAGCGACCGCCTAGTATTTTCATAAATCTTTCAATAGTTCTGTTATCTATATAAACAAGGAAACAGCACAATAAACGAGAAGTAAAGCCATAATTGTGTTGATGACTTTGTAGTTGTTGATAAGAAGTTTTTGAAATACTGATCCGAACAGTCCCCAGCAGCAATTAGATATAAAAGTCAAAGAACATAGCAAAACAGCAAAACCGATATATATAATACCGGATTTGTAATAGGGAACGACAAAGGTTGTTACTGTTGTAATAGCATAAATAATTCCTTTCGGATTCACAAATTGCAAAAGTAACCCTGAAATATATTTATTAGTGTGTTTATGATTTTTTGTATCACTATTTGGTTTGCTTTTATATGTGTTCCAAGCTAGCCAAAGTATATAAGCCGCACCTACGAAAGTCATTAGGGGTTGAATAGTAGGTATTATGCTAAAAAGTGCGGCGCTAAAAAAACTGCATATAGAAAATAAAATGAAAAAACCTGAAGAAACACCCGCATTAAAGTTCAAACTTTTCTTAAATCCATATCTGCCGGCATTGGACATAGCCATTATATTATTAGGACCCGGGGTAAATGTCGTAATCACAGCATAAGAAAGAAAAGCCGGAAAATTCGGCATAAAATCGTCTCCTTAAATTAATATAAGTATATTATAACAGAATCATTGGATGCTTTTAAAATAAATTTTTATTCAACCTGAGGCTCTCCTTTTAAAAACTCAATCTCTTCAAAAGCCATATCTATCTTTTCTTTTTCACCTTCTAAAACAAGGACTATTGCTCCTTCAGAACCGTCAACTCCGCCGGCGGCCACACATTTAGCTTTAATATCATAAAGGTGCTCTAAAGCGGTGATTTCCGTTACAACGGTGGCTCCAAGCATTGGCATAAGGGCAATTTTATCCCCGGTAGCTTTGTCAATGGGTTGCCCGGAAAGGAATTCAACGGCTTCTCGCACATCCGGCACAAGCTTTTCCAAGCCTATAGGAACGATAAGTTCAATTTTTCGTTGCATGACAGGTCCCCAAGCCGTTCCAATTGTACCGCCCATATTATCTGAGGATAATACCCCGGCCAATCCGGTGTGGTCCACAGCATTTCCTCCTTTTATAAATATGTCTCCGGGTTCCAGTTCTGTGAGATATGACTTCCAACGAAAATCCTTTTCCCTTGCTTTTCCCTTTGTAATGACAAAGGGGTGGATTCTGTCATTTACTGCTGTAACACCGGTTTTTCCTTTTGCTACGATGCCTACCGTATAAGTGCTTTTCTTTTCTATAGACTCTCCAATAAGTTCTTCGATAAGAAAAGCATTTGTAGTGCCGCCGGCAACAATTATTGTATGATTTTTAAGCGCATTTTGAACACTGGGCAATGCTGCAACTCCTTTTGCAATAAGCCTTTTAGATTCACTGGGTGTCAGTGTTATTTGGATTCTCATTTTCGCACCTGCTTTCTTTACATAATCATTGTATTTGTATAAGTATAGCATAATTGCCAAAGCCATGAAATGTTTTTGTGGTATAATTAAAGTTGGGGACGAGTTTAAAGATATAGTTCACACATTACCGGATAGCTGATATAACCATGCTAGTTGTCATCCTGAGGTTTTAACCAAAGGATCTTGACACCGGAGGAATACCCTAGCAAGTGAAGTCAATGGTTCGATGGCATAAAGACTCTTCGCTATCGCTCAGAGTGACAATGAGCTTCAAATTTATTCGAAGCATGCATTGAGGCA
>CAYXUX010000080.1:0-8729 GCA_964468275.1 uncultured Clostridiaceae bacterium | reverse complement strand
ATCGTCATTCTGAGAAGCTTGCGACGAAGAATCTTGGAGTCTTGGATATGATGGGGTATTGAAGGAAAATGCCCCATAGAAATTTTTAGCTGTCAATAGTCAGTGAAAATGTCATGTAAAAACATAGAAATTTTTAGCTTGACATAATAATTCTATGTGGTACAATTATAAAAATATATTCTAATTTGCCGGGAGGTAAAACAGTGGATAATTTATTAAGAAAAGGAATAAATGAAGTATATTATTTTAGCTACAACCTTTGCTATTACTTTAGCATGGGTTATTACGCATTCAAAAAAATATATATTTCTTTTCTTAATGAGTTTTTAGATTATAATAAATTATGCAATAATTTTATAACAGTTTAATATACGTTCAAACGCAAATAAGGCTCATTGGAGCCTTATTTTTTTTTATGATTTTATGGTGTGCAGCGGTGTTAAAACAGCCTTTACGATAATCCGTTAAAGAAAAAACAGAAGCGGAGGTGAAGCTTTGGTTAACAATCAATACGAAACATATATTCAAATGAACCATAGGATTTTATAAAAATTTAAGGAGGAAAATTAGTTATGGTGGTTGTATTAAAACCAAAAACCCCAAACGACGAGATTGAAAAAATCAAAAGGAAACTGGAAGACAAGTCCATGACAGTAAGTATTATCCCCGGAAAAGACTATGATTTATTGAATATCTCAGGAGAGACTTCAAATGCAAAAACGGAAGAGATAACATCGAATGCTTGCGTGGAAAAAGTAATAGAAACCCAGCAAGGTTACAAACTTGCCAGCAGACTTCTCCACAGTGATAATACCTTGATAAAAGTCGGCAACAAGGTTATCGGGGGAGATGAACTCACAATAATTGCCGGGCCCTGCAGTGTAGAAAGTAAAGAACAGATAATAGGTATAGCTAAGGAAGTGAAGAATTGCGGTGCCGGCTTTTTAAGAGGCGGTGCTTTTAAACCTCGCACTTCTCCTTATAGTTTTCAAGGAATGAGATTTGAGGGGTTGGAGCTTTTAAAAATGGCACGAGAAGAAACGGGATTGCCCATTGTATCTGAAATTATGTCTACAAGCATGGTAAACAGGTTCGCTGAAGATGTGGATATAATCCAAGTAGGCGCAAGGAATATGCAAAACTTTGAGTTGCTAAAGGAACTCGGAAAAATTGATAAACCGGTATTGTTAAAACGAGGTCTTTCATCCACTATTGAGGAACTGCTCATGTCCGCGGAATATATAATGTCCGGCGGTAATAGCAGTGTTATTCTATGTGAACGCGGCATTAGAACCTTTGAAACTTATACAAGAAATACCTTGGATCTAAGTGCAATACCGGCAATAAAAAGGCAAAGCCATTTACCCATAATAGTAGACCCGAGTCACGCAACAGGGCTATGGTGGATGGTAGAACCTTTGGCTAAGGCGGCAATAGCTGTTGGTGCCGACGGAATAATGGTTGAAGTCCACAACAACCCAAAGCTTGCTAAATGTGACGGACAGCAGTCTATAAAACCGGAAGGATTTAAAACACTTATGGATAGTATTGCTAAGGTAGCAGGTGCTACAAGAAAAATGATATAAAATCATGGTTAGGAGATGATGAAATTGGAGGAAAGTGATTTTAGAAAAAACATTACAATTGCAGGTCTGGGCTTGATTGGCGGTTCTATAGCCAAAGCCATAAAAGGACTTGAAGCGGTAAAACTCTATGGAATAGACAAGGATAAAACTGTACTCGCGAAAGCCGCTGATGAAAAAGTTATCGAAAAAGATTTCGCTGATTCAAAAAGTATATTAAGCAACTCGGATATCGTTATTATTGCTCTATACCCTCAAGAAGCAATACGGTTTATGGAAACCCATGCCAAGAGTTTTAAAGACGGGGCAATAATAACGGACACATGCAGTATCAAGGCACCTGTAATCAAAGCAGCCTTAGCTTGCTTGCCTGAAACTGTGGAATTCGTCGGTGGTCATCCTATGGCAGGAAGTGAGATGCAAGGCTTTGATGCGGCAAAGAAGAATCTTTTTAAAAATACCAATTATATTATTACACCCCATGAAAGAAACACCGTGGAAGGTCTTTTAACAGTAGAGCGGCTTGTAAAAACAATAGGTTGCAGCTGTATTACAAAGATGAGGGCTGACGAGCATGACGAAAGGGTATCCTTCACCAGCCATTTGCCCCATGTAGTAGCAGTATCCATGGCGAGCCTTGCGATTGGCGAAAAAGACTTGAAATCATTTACAGGTCAGAGCTTCAAGGATGCCGTCAGAGTGGCGGAAATAAACAAAGAAATGTGGGCTCAAATATTTTCCATGAATGATACAAATATTGTTCATAGAATAGAGGAAATGGAAAACATGTTATCAACATTAAAAAGTATTATCCATGCCCACGATACCAGCAGTCTTATGAAAATTTTTGAAAACGCCATAAAGGGTAAAAAGGAGATAGGTTAAATGGAAACATTGAGGGTTTCTATAGAAGCAAAAGCTAAAGAATACTACATAGAAATAGGAGAAGGAATTATAGATATGTTATACCCATATCTTGTGAAACGGTATAACAACAGTAAGGCGGTGATAATAACAGACCACAATGTGGCCTTATTATACGCTGAAAAACTATGTAACGGAATAGAAAGCGCAGGTATGTCCTGCCATAAAGTTGAAATTTCTCCCGGAGAGGAAAATAAAAATTTAAGCACTCTTGCAGGGATTTATGATAAATTAGCTTATTATCAAATAAACAGAAATGATATCATTGTTGCACTAGGCGGCGGTGTAGTTGGTGATTTGTCAGGGTTTGCAGCCGCTACGTATTTAAGAGGAATTCCATATATACAAGTCCCCACCACATTACTGGCACAAGTGGACAGCAGCGTGGGAGGGAAAACGGGGTTCGACCTTTCCCGGGGCAAAAATTTGGTAGGCGCCTTTTATCAACCGGAAAGGGTATTTATCGATACAAATTTTCTTAAAACCTTGGATAAAAAATATATAAGGGACGGGTTAGCGGAGATTATAAAATATGGTTGTATTAAAGATAGAATCCTTTTTGATAAACTCTCTTCCTTTAAAGATGCGGCGGAGTGTGTGAATGGTATAAATGAAATCATATATACATGTTGCTTCATAAAAAAAACTATAACGGAACAAGACGAAAAAGATTGGGGCATGAGACAATTATTAAATTTCGGTCATACTCTGGGGCATGCTGTTGAACAGTACTTTAATTATGAAAAATATACACATGGGGAAGCAATATCCATGGGTATGTCATTTATTAGTAAAGCAGGCGAAAATTTAGGGATAACTAAAAAAGGCACCGCACGAGTTATTGAAAAGATATTAGAAAAATATGATTTGCCTTATAAAATACCCCTGGATGATATCACTGTCCTTGCTGAAGCTATAAAGCTGGATAAAAAAAATAAGGGAGATGGAATAAATATTGTTTTCCTTAAAGAAATAGGAGATGGGATTATAAAGGAGATGCGATACGATGATATTATAAGCATTCTACAATCGTAAGACCTTCGCTTGAATCTATATATGCAACTCTGTCAGTATTCGATATACAGCTATAAGGCTTTTAGATTTGATTATAATCGCGTTGTAAAAAGGAGAAAATGATGAAAGAAATAACCATATACCCTAGGAAGCTGGCCGGCACGGTTAATATACCGCCGTCAAAAAGCCTTAGCCACAGGGCTGTCATATGTGCCGGTCTTTCAAAAGGTATAAGCCAAATAGACAATCTAGGTGAATCGGAAGATATAGATGCCACCTGCAAAGCAATAAAGACATTTGGAGCAAAAATAAGCAAAAATGCCTCGTCGGTTGCTATCGAAGGCAATGACTGCCCCTGCCCACATGATCCACATATTGGATGCGGCGAATCCGGCTCTACCGTAAGATTTATAATACCCATTGGGGCTATATCAGATGAACCCGTAACCTTTACGGGAAAAGGCAGGCTGGGAGAACGATCCTTGGAACCGTATTTTAATATATTTAGGCAACAAGGAATCGAATTTAAAACCCGAGACGGCAAGCTCCCCTTATACCTGAAAGGTAAACTCAAACCCGGGGAATTCTTGATCCCCGGTGATATAAGCTCCCAGTTTATAAGCGGTTTGATGTTTGTGCTGCCTCTTTTAAACAAGGACTCATTTATTGATATCCGGGGCAGCCTTGAATCAAAACCCTATGTTGATATGACGATAGATGTTCTTGATAAATTTTCAATAAATATTGAAAACCATAAATACTCCAAGTTTTATATAAAAGGGAATCAGGAATATAAAGCAACAAATTACACTGTTGAAGGAGATTACTCACAGGCGGCTTTTTGGTTTGTTGCAGGCACGTTGGGCTCCGATATATGCTGTAAAGGTTTGGACAAAAACTCTTTACAGGGAGATAAGTCAATAATCCATATTCTAAATCAAATGAAAGGTAATATCCTTAATTGGGATAATGACATGAAAGCGTGGGCTGATGAAACAAGGGGAATAACTGTTGATGCATCACAGTGTCCGGATTTGGTACCCATATTAGCAGTGCTGGCTTCACTAAGCCAAGGCAAAACGGAAATTATTAACGGATCAAGACTTAGATTAAAAGAGTCCGATAGGCTTACAGCCATAACCACGGAGTTAGATAAATTAGGAGCTGATATTGAGGAAAGGCCGGATGGACTTATTATTAGAGGCGTACCTTTCCTTAAAGGCGGGAATGTTGACAGTTGGAATGATCATAGGATAGCAATGTCCCTGGCAATTGCAGCCATTAAGTGTGAAAAACCGGTTATCATCAATGATGCACAGTGTGTTAATAAATCATATCCAAGATTTTGGGAAGATTATAAAGGGTTAGGAGGAGAATTATATGAGCGGAACATGGGGTAATCGCATTAAACTAACTATTTTCGGTGAGTCTCACGGAAAAGCAATCGGTGTAATTTTAGATGGGCTGAAACCCGGAACGCCGATAGACAGGAACTATATTGATAAAGAACTGCAAAGAAGATCACCGGGCAAAAGCCCTCTTTCCACATCACGTATAGAAAAGGATGACTACGAATTACTGAGCGGCTGCTTTAATGAAAAAGCTACGGGCACCCCTCTTTGTGCGGTAATCTATAATACTGATGTGAAATCTGAGGATTATAAAAAACTAAGATATCTGCCGCGACCCTCCCATGGGGATTACCCGGGTTATATTAAATATAAAGGGTTTAATGACTATAGAGGCGGAGGTCATTTCTCCGGAAGGCTTACGGCGCCTCTTGTTTTAGCCGGTGCTATTTGTAAGAAGGTTTTAGGCGATATGGGCATAACCATAGGAAGTCATATAAAAAGTATAGCCCATATACAGGATGGAGATTTTGATAAGGCTGCTATCAATGCCGATATGCTCAATAAACTTAACACAATGTCCTTCCCCTTGTTGTCGACGGATAAGGAAAGTGTTATGAAAAAAATAATGCTTGAATCGAAAAACAGTGATGATTCTGTAGGCGGCACTGTAGAGACTGCTGCCGTTGGCATAAAACCGGGAATAGGTGAACCTTTTTTTGATTCTGTAGAAAGCACTCTCTCTCACATTATTTTTTCAATCCCGGGAGTAAAAGGATTGGAATTCGGTGCGGGCTTTGAAATTTCCAAGATGAAAGGTTCCCAAGCAAATGATGAATATTTTATAAAAAATAACAGAATAAAAACCTACAGCAATAACAACGGCGGCATTGCAGGAGGCCTAACGACGGGAATGCCCCTTATATTTCGAACCGCTATTAGACCCACTCCTTCAATAGGTAAAAAACAAAAGACCATAGATATGGAGAATATGGCCAACACGGATATTGAGATAATCGGAAGGCATGACTCCTGTATCGTGCCCAGAGCATTACCCGTAATAGAAGCTGTAACCGCTATTGCTCTGCTGGATCTGATGATATAGCAAAGTATTGCCTATGCCTAACGGATATTATATTTAAAGGTATTGCAGCTATCTCTTCAATTTTTACAAAAGTAAGGTTACAGTTCAGACATCACCGAATCAGCTGATATAACCATGATATCTGTCATCCTGAGGTTTTAACCGAAGGATCTTGATACCGGAGGAATACCCTGCAATGTTCCAACAACACAAAGACTCTTCGCTGTCGCTCAGAGTGACAATGAGAAAACTGTAACAAGGAGGTGATAATATTGGACAAATTGAAAACAGCTACCGTAGCTTATCAGGGTGTACCCGGTTGCTACAGTTTTCAGGCTGTCTTGGACTATTTCAAAAAAGATGTAAGAACTGTCAGATGCCATAATTTTAAAGGCGTTCTTGACAGACTAATAAAAAACCAAACAGATTATGGAATTTTACCCGTGGAAAATTCAACATCAGGCCCTATAAGCGAAGTGTATGAATTATTGAGTAAATACAAATTTTTAATAGTTGGAAAAATTGATTTAATGGTTAGGCACAGTCTTTTAGGTGTTGCAGGTGCATCGTTTTCTGATATAAGCCAAGTATATAGCCATCAGCAAGCCCTTTTACAGTGCGGCAGATTCCTTTCAATGCACCCCGATTGGAAGCCGATGTCCTACTATAACACGGCTGGAAGCGCAGAATATATATCAAAGCAAAACCGTAAAGATATAGCCTGTATAGCAGGTAAAACCGCAGCAAAAATATATGGTCTTGATGTACTGCAAGAAGATATTCAAGATAATTCACATAACATCACAAAATTTATAATTATCAATAAGGCGGAAAAACAAAGCTCTTATCATAAATTATCAAGCAATTATTAAAATGAAAGCAGGTGAAACTTATGACACGTAAATATGGATTAATCGGTGAAAATATAAACCACAGTCTCTCTCCGCTGATACATAGAGAGATATTTGAAAAGTTAGAGTTGGATGGAGATTACGGCATCTTCCAATTAAATGGGGAAGGCCTAGAAAATGCCTTAAACCGATTATTCAAACAAGAAAATTTAAAAGGTATAAATGTTACAATCCCTTATAAAATAAAGACAATACCTTACCTTAACCGTCTATCTCAAGAAGCCGAAGGTATAGGTGCCATAAATACGATAGCCTTGGACAAAGATAAACTTATAGGTTTTAATACGGATTACTATGGTTTTGCCGCGATGTTGGAAAAAAACGATATTTCCGTTCAAGATAAGACTGTAGTAATACTGGGTACCGGTGGTGTTTCAAAAGCAGTTTTCTTATACCTTAAAAACGCCGGTGCAAAAAACATATTCTTTGTAAGCAGGACACCCGATGAAAATTCCTTTAGTTATGAAGAACTTATGGATTTAAAAGGAGACATAATAATTAACTGCACCCCTTGCGGTATGCACCCGAATATATCTGTATCTCCGGTACCCTCGGAGGTTTTAAAAAATTTTGATACGGCAGTAGATTTAATCTATAAGCCGAATGAAACCTTATTTTTAAAACAAGCCGAAGAAAATGGACTAAAAACAACAAACGGCTTATATATGCTTGTTGCTCAAGCCGTTGCTTCACAAGAAATATGGAACAATATTAGATTTAAAAGGACAGACATTGACGATATATATATATCCCTAAGGAAAATAATTAATAATAACAAAAAAAATTTAGTGCTGATAGGTATGCCCGGCTCGGGTAAAACGACAATCGGAAAGCTTCTGGCATCAAGATTGGACAAAGATTTCATTGATATTGATAAATATATAGAAAGGCAACAAGGCTGTACTATAAAGGATATTTTTCAGCAGGGTGAGGATGCTTTTAGGTATTTGGAAAATAGGGCGGTAACTGATATGGAAGATAAAGAAAACTTTGTAATAACTACAGGAGGCGGAGTGATTAAAAATTTTTTAAACATAAAAAGCCTTCGCAAAAACGGCATTATTATTTATATAAACAGGAGTGTTGAAAATATTATAAAAAATATAGATATAAGCACCAGACCACTCCTTGCAAGCGGTAAAAACAGCTTAAATAAACTCTATGATGAAAGACGGGAACTATATGAAAGATACAGCGACTTTACAATAGATAACAATAGAAATATTAAAAATACAGTGGAGTGCATTGTTGATATGCTTAAAGAAAGGGGAACAGTACAATGAAAATAATGGTAATTAACGGTCCTAATTTAAATATGCTGGGTATAAGAGAAAACAAAATTTATGGCATTGATGATTACGATGAACTATGCAAATATGTTAATAAAGAAGGCGAACAAATAGGTATAAGCATTGAACTAGTACAAAGCAATGAAGAAGGGGTGCTTATAAATCATATTCATAGGGCCTACAATGAAAATTTTAACGGGTTAATAATCAATCCGGGTGCTTATACTCATTACAGCATTGCTATTTATGATGCCTTGAAAGCTGTAAACCTTCCCGCCGTTGAAGTGCATTTGACAAATATAAATGCAAGAGAGGATTACAGAAAAAAGTCAGTCACTGCCCCTGCCTGTATAGGGACAATCTGCGGCTTCGGATTTGCAGGGTATAAGCTTGCTTTAGAGGCTCTCTATCCCATAGCTAATGATATATGATTTAAAACTGCATTTCTTTGTGATATTATATTTATTATGAATTCTTTAAGCTTCCCGTTATAGGCATGGATATAGTAAAGGTATCACCACCTTTGGACCCTTCGTCTATTACATTATTTGCAGCAAGAAAACTGGTTACAGAAG
>CAYXUX010000079.1:4527-8918 GCA_964468275.1 uncultured Clostridiaceae bacterium | reverse complement strand
AATTAGTTTTAGGACTTGAAAATAATACAAAAAAGCACAATAATGAAGGTTGCACAAGAATTATTAATAAACTATATGGATACTTATGGGAGTCAGAAACTATGCCGCCGTATAATAAATAAACATAAAGGATGAGGAGAGGTAAACATGGATAAACGTGAATTAAAATCAAGTGCATTATTATTGATAACCGCAGCAATTTGGGGCTTTGCATTCGTTGCACAAAGGATGGGCACAATGCACGTGGGGGCATTCACCTTTACAGCATTTAGATTTGCTTTAGGCAGCTTGTCGTTGGCTCCTTTACTTATTTATTTTAATAGAAAAAAAGAAAAGAACGAAAACAATAAGATGGAACTAAAGACCAGTATTGTAGCCGGAGTGGCGGCAGGTTCCGTTTTATATATTGCTGCATCCTTACAACAGATTGGCTTAATATATACCGATGCAGGAAAAGCCGGCTTTATTACAGGCTTATATATAGTCATAGTGCCTGTTTTTGGTATATTTTTAAAACAACGTATTCATATAAGTACATGGGCAGGCATAGCATTGGCGGTACTTGGCCTATACTTTTTGAGTGTTACCGAAGGATTTCATATATCAAAAGGGGATTTATACGTTATTATAGGAGCTTTTTTTTGGGCTATGCATATTTTAATAATAGATCATTTTACGAAAAAGGTTGACTCATTGAAGCTTTCATTCTTACAATTTGTAACTTGCTTTATATTCAGTATGATAACGGCACTTATCTTCGAAACCATTGATTTTAAAAGCCTATCTATTGTGCTTATCCCTTTGCTATATGGTGGTATAATGTCTGCAGGGGTGGCGTATACTCTTCAAATAATCGGGCAGAAGCATGCAAGGCCGTCTCATGCTGCTATAGCCATGAGCATGGAGTCTGTTTTTGCAAGCATCGGCGGATTTTTAATACTAAATGAAGTATTGGGAATCAGGGGTTATATAGGTTGTGCACTAATGCTGGCAGGAATGCTCCTATCACAATATGAAAACTTGATAAAAAAAACAGGGTCATCGACACCTGTTTAGCTTCAATAATTCCCCGCTATGACTTTAAGGCTCTCCTCATTGTCACTCTGTTATTTACTACACTGTCACTTTGAGCAACGCGAAGAGTCTTTCCACAGGCGATCACAGATTTCCCCTACACCCCAAATCTCATCGCAGGCTGTGGCAGTGCAACATTTATTTATTCTTTAAATAATGTTCTTTTATGCGGGCAAAACTTTCCTTACTTAAATTATGCTCAATTTTACATGCATCATCCCGGGCTATTTCCTCATCTACTCCCAATCCAATCAATATTTTAGTTAGCATAACATGCCTTTCATAAGTGCGTTCGGCAACTTCAAGTCCTATATCTGTAAGAGTTATATATCCCGACTCGTCCATTTCAATAAAGGCACTTTCACGGAGCTGTTTCATCATAACGCTAATAGTAGGTTTGGAATATCCCATTTTTCTGACTACATCAATGGATCGAACTGTGCTTTGCTCCTTCAAAAGCATAAATATGGTCTCCAGATAGTTTTCAACAGTTTCACCGACTTGCATTTAGACACCTCCTATTGGTTATATACGCCTAACTAAAATTATCATATCATAAAATCTAAAAGAATAAAACTTACTATTGACAAAAAAGTAAGTTTAGTCTAATCTAAAGTTAGGAGTAACTAACTTTTTGATTTAATTGGAAACTCTGTCTTTTCAATTAAATAGGGATGCAAAAGCACTAGCAGATAAATTGACTGAAAGGGAGCGGTAAAGATGACAAAAAAATTGACAGCTTTGGGAAAAGGTGAGGGAGGAAGGATAAATTCAATAGAGGCAGGCAGATATGCCACAAAGAGATTGTATGAAATGGGGCTTAATACCGGTGCACTTGTAAAAATAATCAAAAACGATTCGGGACCTATAATAATCAGCTTAAACGGAAATAAGGTTGCATTGGGACGAGGATTAGCTCAAAAAGTAATATTGGAGGTTTAAAAGGACTACCGGTTAAAATATAATAAAACTTAATGATATATGATTAATAAATGATTCATCAATTTTAAGGAGTAGTAATAAATGAAAAACGGCAAGATAGCTTTAGTAGGTAATCCCAACAGCGGCAAAACCAGCTTTTTTAATGCCCTTACAGGTTCAAACCAGCATGTGGGTAATTGGCCTGGAGTAACTGTAGAAAAAAAAGAAGGTAAATTTATATATAAAGATAAAGAATATGATGTAGTGGATCTTCCCGGAATTTATAGTCTGGGTGCATTTTCTGAAGATGAAGTTGTGGCTAGAGATTATATACTTACCGGTGATCCGGATGTGATTATAAACATAATAGATGCAGGCAATATAGAAAGAAACCTTTATCTTACAACTCAATTGCTTGAGATGAAAAAGAGATTGGTTATCGCTCTCAATATGGTAGATGAAGCGGAGAAAAGAAAGATAAAATTTGATTTGGGTGAGCTTTCTGAGCGCCTTGGTGCCCCTGTAATACCAACAGTTGCACATAAGGGCATCGGGGTGGAAGAAATTGTAGAGGCGGCAATAAATGCAATAGATGATAAAACAAGCATTGAAAACCCATTAATATATAGCGGAGTTGTTAAGCATCATATTGAGCATATGGAAGAAATTTTAAAAAATAATAATCTGCCATATCCCATTGAGTGGACAGCGATAAAAATCGTTGAAGGTGATTTAAATATATTAAAAAAGCTTGAAGGGGTAAATGTAGATAAAAAAATAATAGAAGATATTAAAGAATACTATAAATATCATACCTCTGACAGTTTTGAACTCGAAATTGTAGATTCAAGATATGCATTTGCTCACAAGGTTGCGGAATATTCCGTTATAAGACCTTTAGAAGAAGTTATTACTTTGACGGATAAAATAGATAAAATACTTACAAATAAATATCTGGGAGTACCGGCCTTTGCTATCATAATGTTGATTGTTTTTCAGCTTACTTTTGCAATAGGCGAGAAGCTTTTAGGCAGCTTTGCCGCGGGTTCTATAGAGGGCTTGGGAAGGCTGCTGGAAATTTTTTTGATTAAAATAAAAGCACCCGGCTGGTTAGTTTCCTTTATAATAGACGGTGTAATAAATGGGGTAGGAGCCATTATCGAGTTCGTACCCTTGATTACAGTGCTATATTTATTGCTGGGATTTCTAGAGGATAGTGGATATATGGCTAGGGCGGCATATGTTTGGGATGATTTGATGAGGAGATTTGGACTGCAGGGAAAAGCTTTTATTTCCATGATTATAGGTTTTGGATGTAATGTGCCCGGTATAATGTCTACCCGAACCATGGATAGTAAGAAAGACAGAATGATAACAATGCTTATAACTCCTTTTATGTCCTGCGGTGCTAAGCTTCCTATATATTCAGTTTTTATAGCCGCTTTCTTTTCTAAACACGGTGGCTTGGTTCTGTTTTCCCTCTATGCTTTTGGAATTTTTGTAGCATTGATAATGGCCAAGCTGTTGAATAAAACCTTGTTTAAAGGAGACTCATCCTATTTTATAATGGAGCTTCCCCCCTATAGGATTCCAACAGCGACTAATGTGCTTAGAAATATGTGGGATAATGTATCCGGGTTTATAAAAAAAGCAGGTACCATAATATTTTTGGTAATAATAATAATGTGGATGCTGGCGGTTTTGCCCACATCCGTGGAGCCTTATAGCCAATATAGCATATTAGGGACAATCGGTACATTCTTGGCGCCGATATTTAGACCTGCAGGTTTTGGAACATGGCAGGAATCAGTTGCACTGTTTGCAGGAATACCGGCAAAGGAAGCTGTTGTAGGGACTCTTGGAATGCTATATGCAGGACAATATATTGAAGAAGGGGTTATTTTGGTAAATGCAATAAGACAGCATTTTACTCCTTTGACAGCATTATCATATATGATAATGGTTTTACTTTACACTCCCTGTGCGGCTACTTTAGGTATTGTAGCTAAGGAAACAAGGTCAACGAAATGGCCTTTAATAATGGCTATCTATACATTTGCTATAGGGTGGTTTGTGGCAGTGATAGTCTATCAAATAGGCTCTCTACTGGGATTTAGTTAATCTTAGGGAGTGATATTAATGTTGAAAGAAATATTAAAAGTTATAGATAGGGATAGGTTTTTATCGATACCTATGTTATCAAAGGAATTAAAAGTCTCCGAAGCATTGATTGATGAAGGTATTTTTGAACTTTTACGAATGGGCTATATTATAAAGGAAGAAACAGGTGAAAGCTGTTCTACTGTTTGCGCCCGTTGTCCTTTTGCAAAAACCTGTAATAAAGAAATCATAAAGACCTATAGAATTACCGAAAAAGGTCAAGGCATTATAAGAAC
>CAYXUX010000079.1:0-4427 GCA_964468275.1 uncultured Clostridiaceae bacterium | reverse complement strand
CTCTGAGCCCCTTTTTACTGTCACTCTGAGCGACAGCGAAGAGTCTTAATACCCCGGGAAAACAAGATCCCTCATTGCGCTGGGAATAACATTTTTCAAAAATATGTGTTTGTCAGTGGCTTTGAACAAACTTAATATACATTATCATATATGGAGATTATCATGAAATATTTTAATATAAAAGAAGGAATATTTATTAAAAGACCTAATAGATTTCTAGCTCATGTTTTGATTGACGGAAAAGAAGAAATAGTACATGTCAAAAATACCGGTCGTTGCAAAGAAATATTAAAAGAAGGAGCGAAGGTTTTTTTAGAAGCATCAACAAATCCTAAGCGAAAGACAGCATATTCTCTTATTGGTGCATACAAGGGAGATATGCTTATAAATATTGATTCTCAAGTACCTAATGCCGTAGTATTTGACGGTATTAAAGAAGGAAAAATAGATGCACTTAGGGAAGCGGAGTATCTAAAAAAAGAATCAACTTATGGTAATTCAAGATTTGATATCTATTTTGAAAAAAAGAATCGTAAAGGATATATAGAGATAAAGGGAGTAACACTGGAAGATAAAGGCGTAGCCATGTTTCCCGATGCTCCTACAACAAGAGGCAAAAAACACTTAATAGAAATGACTAAAGCAGTAGCCGAAGGATATGAAGGATATATTATTTTCCTTATGCAGTTTAAAGGCACAAAACATTTTACTCCGAATATAAAGACAGATCCGGAATTTACAAAAGCTTTGTCTTTTTGCTCGGAAAACGGTGTAAAAATCCTTGCATATGATTCAGTTGTTGAAAAAGATGAAATTTATATATCCGAAGAAGTCAGGATTATCCTCTAAGGTCAAGATTTTTCACTTGCTACACTCTTTTAAACTGATCAACAGACCAACTTACCAACTGAATAAAGCGAAGAGTTTTCTATTTCCTGTGTTTTCCGGATTTATCTTTGTATTTTAAAAATTAAAAAAAATTACGCATATTTTGAATAACATAATGCTCAAAAATCAATAATAATAGTGATAAGAGTATTATGGAGGTAGATAAATGGCTGGAAAATCACATAGTGACCACGAGCATATACCGGGAGTCAGATGCGTTGTTACTAACTGTCATTATCATTGTCCCGGGGATATGTGTTCAGCGGGAAGGATAGAAATACAACACAGAAATGCAAAATCATCGCAAGAAACAGACTGCGCTACATTTGCACCAAAATAAAAAGGTGGTTCGTTTTTCGAACCGCCTTTTTGTTAATTGACATAAACATATTTTAACTATAAGAAAATAATGTTATAATTAGCTTATTATTAACGGGGAGTGATTTTATATATGCAAAAGGAAATCTATCTTGCGGGAGGATGCTTTTGGGGACTTGAAAAGTATTTGGAAGAGATATACGGTGTTGTTTCCACTGAAGTCGGATACGCTAATGGCAAGACCGCTAATCCTACCTATGAAGAGGTTTGTTATGACGATACAGACCATGCCGAGACAGTTTTTGTAAAGTATGATTCAAATAAGATTACCCTTAAGACTTTACTTGAACTTTATTATGATGTTATAAATCCCATCTCCATCAATCGTCAAGGCCCGGATACGGGAACCCAATACCGTACAGGAATATATTATACAGATTCAAATGATTTATCTGTTATTAAAGAATCAATAAAAGAATTACAAAAGCGCTATAAAGAACCTATTGCTATAGAGATAAAACCATTGGAAAACTATTATAAGGCAGAGGAATACCATCAAAAATATTTGGTTAAAAACCCGGGTGGATATTGCCATATTAGCTGGGATCAGATTAATAAAGTGAAAGAGAAAAACTAAAGTATTAAACCGGTAATCCTTTCCATTTACCTATAAAATCTTTAAAAGTTTCTATAATAGGTGATAGGGTTCTATTTTTTGAATAGATAAAATAAAAATTGCGTTTTAAATCTAAATCTCTTACCCTAAAGGATTTTATCAACCCCAATGCAATTTCATTTTTAATAGATATTTTGGAAACAAAGCTTACCCCTAACCCCAGCTCTATCATCTTTTTAATCATTTCATTACTGTCAATTAAAGCAACTACATTCAGGTCATCAATACTTATATCTATATTATTAAGACATTTTTCTAAGAATAGTCTTGTGCCGGATCCTTCGGTTCTTAGAACAAAGTTTTCTTTAAATAATATATCTAAATCCAGAGTCGTATCAATGGGCATAGGATAATCATTATTATCGGGTGTTGCCAATATAAGCTCGTCTTCATAAAAACTTATATATTTCAAAATTTGCGAAGAAAACTTAGTGCCTACTATGCCATAACTTTTTCTGCCTTCCAGTATATCATCCGCTATTTCCTTTGAATTTTTAGTAGACACGGAAAAGGATATTTTAGGATGTATTTTAGTAAAGTCTTTGATAATATAAGGCAAAATAAATTGTTCAGGAATGGAACTGACTGTGATTTCTATTATACCTTCTATATTATTACTATGATTCGATATATTATGTAACGCTTGTTCCCTAATGTTGATTAATTCTAAGGCATAATTATAAAAAATTTTGCCGGAGTCAGTTAAAGTTATAGTCTTGCTTTTTCTATCAAGCAATGTAGTATTAAGTTCCTTTTCCAATCCTTGGATATTATTGCTGACAGTAGGTTGTGTCAGATATAGCTCTTTAGCCGCTTTTGAAAAACTTCGGTGTTTTACTACTGATAAAAAACTTTCTAATTGATTAAACTCCAAAACCTTACCTCCTTGGTTTATACATCAACATCATTATATTGATAAAAAATATTTATTACAATAACTATTTGGTTTCTCTATTATTGGGACAAAGAGTATTAGTATAATCTATTGTACTTTAAAAAAGGTCATTGTTAGAATATTAATGATTAAACATAAGGGGGTATATCCATGAAAGAAAAAAAAGAAATAATTATTGCAGGAGGTGTAATCGGAATACTGTCTGTATTGCTTGTATACTTTGGTAATCCCGCAAATATGGGGTTTTGTATAGCATGTTTTATAAGGGATATAGCAGGAGGCTTGGGGTTGCATAGAGCACCGGTAGTTCAATATATAAGGCCGGAAATTATGGGACTTGTCCTAGGTGCGTTTTTTATATCGTTAAAAAATAAGGAATTTGAATCAAGAGGTGGATCCTCACCCTTTATCAGATTTGTTTTAGGTATTGTAGTGATGGTAGGTGCTTTAATATTTTTAGGCTGCCCTTTAAGAATGGTTCTAAGATTAGCCGGCGGTGATTTGAATTCAATAGCCGGACTGGTGGGCTTTGGTTTTGGAATCTTTATCGGGGTGTATTTTTTAAATAACGGTTTTAACCTTAAAAGGAACTATAAGATAGTAAAAACGGAAGGGTATGTGTTTCCTGTTATAAACATAGGATTGATAGTATTAGTCGCAGCGGCACCAAGTTTTATATTTTTCAGTGAAAGTGGTCCGGGAGCAGCTAAAGCTCCAATATTAATATCATTAGCGGCAGGATTAATTGTAGGGGTTTTGGCACAGAAAACCAGACTATGCATGGTTGGAGGAACTAGGGATATGATTTTATTTAAAGATACATATCTTTTAGTTGGTTTTATTGCAATAATTATATTTGCCTTTATTGCTAATATTGGATTTGGGTTTTTCAAACTGGGGCTTGAAAATCAGCCTGTAGCACATACGGATGGATTATGGAACTTTTTGGGCATGGCGATTGTGGGCTGGGGCTCGGTATTATTGGGTGGATGTCCTCTCAGGCAATTAATTCTATCCGGTGAAGGCAATACGGATTCTGTAGTTACTGTAATGGGTATGCTAGTAGGTGCCGGTATTATTCATAATTTCGGCTTGGCTTCAAGTGCAGAGGGAGTGACCCAAAATGGAAAGATAGCTGCAATAATTTGTTTTGTGTTTTTAGGAATTATTTCATATGTTAATTCCGAGAGCTTTGCGAAAGGTAAGATTACAGAGAAAGGGATGATATAATGGTAAGGATAGATACATGCGGTATGAGCTGCCCTCAACCTGTTTTGATGACTAAAAAAGCATTGGATAAAAACACTGGCGGGGTAGAAATAATAGTAGATAACCAAGTAGCAAAAGGAAATGTTGAAAGATTTTTAAAAAACTCGGGTTACAAAGTATCAGTTGAAGAACAGGAAGAAGTTTTCTTAATAATAGCGGAGAGATAATAATGGAATATATGGTTTTATTTTTTACACATTCCGGTTCAATTAAATTTGATAGGAAGTGTAAAAAAAATAAAATAGCATGTGAGCTGATGCCGGTTCCTAGAACCTTAAGCTCCAATTGCAGTGTAAGCGCAAGAATAAACACGGAACTAAATATATTAGAGTTAATTGATGACGAAGTGGAAAAGGTTTTTTTATTAGAAGGTAAAGAAAA
>CAYXUX010000078.1:7140-8945 GCA_964468275.1 uncultured Clostridiaceae bacterium | reverse complement strand
CCTTTCCATCGAATCAAAAAGATTCTTCGGCTAAAGCCTCAGAATGACAATTTTGATACTGTCATCCTGAGGAGCCTGCGACGAAGGATCTTGACCCCAAAAAAGCGACCAAGGCTCTTAGCCCGCGGCTCGTGGCCTTTACCTAATCACAACTATAATAAACCCGTCTATCTTTATCTGCTCCTCGGGCTTCATCTTTAAACTGAAAGTTAAGTTGCTTGCATCATTGGGAATTTTAAAATCCATATTTACGAGCTTCCATTTATACTGCAAATCAAAGCTGTCAAACCCATAAGTCTCTCTTCCTGCCCTCACTACAACCTCCATATTTTCCTTGGAGGTAATCTTCCTAGCCCAAAATCTAATGCTTACCTTCTTACCTTTAAGATCTTTATCAATTAAAAGAGGTGTTAGATTGGCCCTTATACCCGCATCCCAAGCAAGGTTATTCTCCAAATAAAGTGAAGTACCTGAATCCCTAAAATCAACAGTCATTATATTACTTATGATATTGTCTTTCGCCCATAGAACATTGAAACGATCGTAATATCCTTTAGTAGTCAACTTAAAATATTTATCAAAAAGCTGCTCGTAAACAGCAAATTCATAAATCTTTGTGAACTGCTGATTCGGCTTTAAAAACTCCCCGCCTTTATGCTCTTTAAAATCTTTTTTAGAAACAGCGATAAGGGATTCTCTTTCCTTTACTTTGCTTCCTTTATACTTTACATTCATAGCAATCTTATAATTATTGTTTTCAAAAACCTCCATGGAAAAACTATTATTTCTGCTTGTAAAAAGCACATTATTTCCGCTTATAACTTTCCAAGAAATCTGGTTTATCAAATGATATGGGTCATTTTTTTCTCTATCATAAGTTACATAAAGCCTCTTACCTTGGTTCGTATCTCTCACAGCAACCTGAAAATCCGTATCTAAAATTTCCATATCCGAATCTTCTATCATAAGTACATTATTATAATCCCTTAGCTTTAAAGAAACAATAACGCCTTTTGCTATCTCTTCTCTTTCATGTATGCTGGGATATAAATTGGCAATTCTGTTTTTTATCCTTACAGGATCAACTAAAGTAACATTCTCTTCGCCCTTTGCAACAGATAAAAAGCTCTCAACTGCATTATGGTATTCCCCCAGCGATTCGTAAATTCTGCCCAAATTATAATAATATTCAACAGCAGGTAACATCTCTACCGCCTTCTTCTGATAATCAAGTGCTTTTTCATAATCCTTTTCATAAAAAGCACATACTGCCGCATTATTATAAGATGTTGTATTGCTTGATTCGTATAATACGGACGAAGCAAAACTATCCACTGCCTTATTATATTCTTTAAGCTTAAACTGACTCATACCCATAATAAAATAAGCATAGGATTTTTGATCCGGATAAAGGGAATCCGTTATAAGGAGCTTGGCAAATTCGTCAATTGTCTCTTGATACTTGCCCTCCATAAATAGTTTGTCCGCATCCAAGGTAGCGGTAATAGACCTGCTTACAGTCCACGGATTCGCTGTCGTTATGTCATTCCCTTCCTTGGGGAATTTCATATATAAGAATTGGCTGTAAATATTGGCTGTTGATATTCCAATAATCAAAATCAAAGTAAATAATGCTGCTTTTTCAAAAGTAAGCTTTAACAAAATCTCACCTTCCCATGGGCTATTAACTATATTTTATACTACATGTGGATAACATTCAATTGCAAAAAAAGACACTCTGAACCACCCACACTGTCACTCTGAGCGACAGCGAAAAGTCTTACTCCCGGCACTTTTAAGATTCT
>CAYXUX010000078.1:4884-7040 GCA_964468275.1 uncultured Clostridiaceae bacterium | reverse complement strand
CTGTCACTCTGAGCGACAGCGAAGAGTCTTATGCGTAGATAATAATATTGAATACTAAGAGAGTTGTATAAAAGTTACAGGTTGTTTTTTATATATTTAAACATATTTTTATGATAAAATATATATTGTGTGAAGCATTTTTATACTATTGGCGTATATACTTATATAAACATCTAATCTGTTTAAAGAGATAGGAGAATTCAAATATGAAGAAAAAAAAGAAAATAATCATCGTTATTATATCTATAATAATTATATTTGCTATCATTGGGATTAAATATGTTTCTTCTTTTAAAAATAAACCCTTATCAGTAAAAGTAGAAACCGTTGCCAAAAAAAATTTAGTAAATACAATATCGGTAAGCGGAACTATAGTGGCTAACGATTCTCAAGAATTCTTTTTATCACCCACACAAAAAGTATTGAATATTTTTATTGAAGAAAACCAACAAGTAAAAAATGGGGACAAGCTGCTAAAACTGGATACATCCGATTTGGAATATAGTTTAAAAAAGGGACAACTTAACCTTGATATCGCTAAAAAAGATTTGGAAAAACTTCAAAACAGTAAAAACAACAGCACAAAAACCACTTTGGAAAGCTCCGTAATACAAGCGGAACTAAATTTGGAAAGTGCTGAAATGAAATTTAATGAAGCGAAGAAAAAGCAGGAGCTCAATTTAAAGCTTTATGAAGAAGGATTTTTATCCAAAGACGAATTGAATAGTTTTGAAATAACTTTAAAGGATTTAGAAAATAATGTGAAAAATGCTGAGATATTACTGCAAAATGCTCAAGTGGCTCTTGATGATTTCCTAAACCCTGAAGACAATATTTATAGGCAATCAAAGCAGATAGAAATAGCTAAAATCGATATAGCAAATCTAAATAAAAATATTACAAACAGCATTTTAAAATCAAATATCAACGGTACAATCGTGAGGCTGGATGCAAAAGAAGGACAATATCCGGTTCAAGGTGATATGATTGTTATACAAGACTTATCCTATTATAAACTGAAAGTAAACGTCAACCAATATGATGCTGTTGGTTTAGAAATAGGCAAAGTAGCCCTGATCAAAATTAAAGGTTTGAATAAAGAATACAAGGGAAAAATTGCGAGGATTTCACAAACAGCCATAGTAGAAATGTCGGGAGCAAACTTGGAAACAAAAGTTGAAATAGAAATAGTGATTGATAACCCTGATGATAAAATTAAAACCGGTTATGTAGCGGATGCGGATATAACATTAGATGAAAAACGAAATATAATAGCAGTCGGTTTTGATGCGGTACAAAAAGACCCTGATGGTAAGAAATTTGTTTTCATCGTAGAAGACAATATTGCAAAAAAGAGATACGTAGAAACGGGTTTAGAATCGGATTTTGATATGGAGATTGTCTCAGGTCTAAAAGAAGGAGATAAATATATAACAAATGTACCTGCAGAACTAGAAGAAGGCGATACCATCATTGTAAACGGAGGCATGTAACTTGATAATACAAATAGAGAATCTTACAAAGGTTTATGATACGGGAAAAATACAAGTGAAAGCCTTAGCCAATGTAAATTTAAATGTGAATAAAAATGAATATGTTGCAATAATGGGTGCATCCGGTTCGGGTAAATCCACTTTAATGAATATTATAGGATGTCTTGATAGGATGACATCAGGCAGCTATATTTTAGATGGTGAAGATGTCTCAAGGCTGAATGATCATCAATTGGCTGAGATAAGAAATAAAAAAATAGGATTCGTCTTTCAATCCTTTAATCTTTTACCTCGATTGACGGCTTTAAAGAATGTGGAATTACCGATGATCTATGCAGGGATACCGGGCAGTAAAAGGATTCAAATTGCTAAAACGGCATTGGAGAAAGTTGGCCTGGGAGATCGAATAAACCATAAACCTAACGAGCTATCAGGGGGCCAAAATCAAAGAGTAGCCATAGCCAGATCTTTAGTAAACAATCCCGCTATAATACTGGCGGATGAACCCACCGGGAACTTGGATTCCAAATCAAGTATAGAGATTATGGATATTTTTAGAAACCTTAATGGAGAAGGCGTAACCATAGTTATGGTCACCCATGAGCCTGAACTTGCAGCCCTTACGAAAAGAAATGTCGTCTTTAAGGATGGAGAGATTATCAA
>CAYXUX010000078.1:0-4784 GCA_964468275.1 uncultured Clostridiaceae bacterium | reverse complement strand
TAAAGAATATAAATATATTGAATTTTGGTGCAAATACTGTTAAACTAGATTCAAACAAGTGTTTGAATTAACCCCTACATATTTAAACAACGTAGAGCACATTTTAAAAAACAAGGAGAGTGATTTATATGAAAAAACGATTAACAGCATTACTCACAGCATTTACTTTATTACTCAGTATCACTGCCTATGCAGATATACCCAAATTTCATTACAGCTTTGAAGAGGCATTCAAAATGGCTTTGGATAATACACCGGAATACAAGGTCATGGATAATACAATAGATGATGCTTATGATAATTATGAATATTTAGACAAAAAGACACCATCAACAGTTAAGTTTAAAAAAAGTAAGAAAATGAAGTATTTTATACTGGAAGATGTAGATGGCCAAACTGCCCTTGATACAGCTTGGAATACCTATCGTTTATTAAAATTATCAAAGGACAATATTAAAAGAAATATTGAACTAAGTCTGAAAAAGATTGTTATAGGAATTGAAAAAGCAGAAATGGCAGTTAAGGAAGCAAAGATTAATGAAAAAAACCTTAACAAACAATTAGAATTATTGGAAATACAATATGAGCAAAGCTTGATAAGTAAAAACGATTATAAAAATAAAAAGAGAGAATTAAAGGATATAATTAAATCTTTAGATGATGTTGATAAAGCAGTAGATATGTCTTATCATCAATTGAATATGCTGTTAGGAAGAAAAGACAATAATGATATAGTAATAAAGATGGATTCCAAGAATATTCCTTTGGAACAACTTGATTTAGAACAAATTAAAAAGGATATGATAAATATCAGTGATAAAGCAACAAATTATAGCCCGTCGATACTGCGATTACCCGGTTCTTTAATAGTATTGAAAAATGATAGAAGCATTATAAAATCTCGTTACAGCCTTATTGCTGAACAATACGATGAATATAATTTAGATAAACTTGATGACGATGATAGAGATGAAACCGAGGACTTATTAAAAAAAGCACGTATAGATTATGAAGTAGCAGACAAGAAATATAATAATGCATTGGCCCAATTTGATAAAGACTTTGATGATATGATTGAAGATATGGAGGATCTATATGACAATATCAAAGATATTAAAGAGGAAATTGCCGATGAGAAGTCCAACCAAAAAATTTATAAAATAAAGTATGATTCCGGGATGATTTCAAAAATAGAATATGATAATTTAAATGACAATATGGTCTTGCTTGAAAACAAACTTAGAAGTGCAGAACTGGATTTAAATATGAAATATGCTGAACTTCTTATCTATAGTGATTTGAAAAAAGTTGTATTAGCCGAATAGCCCAAAGCTGAGCAATTGCAAGGGGCGGTTATCAACCGCCCCTGTAGAAATTCTTCATCACAAGCTCCTCAAAATGACATGTTCAATGTTCCCGTATATCTATATCTCTGATTCTACAACACTATTTAACTATAAGAAATCCAAAATATTAAAAGAATTATCCTCATTAACTATTGGCATTTCTATTTCTATATCTTCGTTTATATTAAATGACTTTGAATCAAATTTCAAATTAATTTTTATTATGACTTCCGATTCTTTTTCCTCGGGTTTCTTACTGTCGGGTGCTTTATTTAATCCCGTTAAATTAATCTCTAAATTGATATCTCCGTTTTTTCTTACAATATACCCTTCATTATTTACGGCATATTCTATAACAATACCCTTGTCACCTATGATTCTTACATCCTCTATGCCTTTCATAAATGCATCGGATTCTATCTTTGCAACGGACAGAAGTTCTTCAATACCGCCAAAGCCTTTAAACAACTCTTCTGGTTCCGGTTGGTTTTCATCTTTATCAAAAGCCGCAACCTTCATGACAAGCTTAAAGTATTCTTTTAGCAATTCAAGGACTTCTTCATTATCTAAAGAATAACTTACAAAATTCCTTAATAACTTTTTAAAGTAAGCATCATCCAACATTACCTTATAAATGTCCAGTTTTTCACCGTAGTATAATTTTTGTCCTTTATATTTAACTACCTTAAATCCCGGATTAAAACTTTTTAAAAAGCTTTCCTGCAAAGCTTTTACCTTAGAGCTAGCATCCTTACAATATATGGAGGATACGTTTGTATCCCCTTGGATCTCGCCTATAACATCTTTGATATCATATAGTATGTATTCTTTGGGCGGCAATCCACCTATGGATAATAAAAGTTTAATAAAATCCGGTATTTTTATTATTTCTACCAATTTAAAATTTTCTTCCGAAAGAACAGCTTCAATCCAAACTGAAGTGCCTATATTCATGCTTGGCTCGGCGACATCAAGCTTGATATTTGCCATTGCTTTTACGGCATCCTTTTCTTCGTTTTGGAGCATTTTTTGTTTAATATTTAGATTTGTTAAATTTAAAACACCGTAAATTTCTTGAAATTTCTTTTGCTTTCCTTCAGGTAAACCTTCCGCTTCTACGGTAAACCTTAAATTCATTTCACTCTCTGAGGAAGTGATATCCTGTGTTTTCTTAAAGGCATCATAAAGTTTTATCTCATCGTTATGACATCCCGTTAAGGATAAGGCTAAGACCAGTACTAATGCCAGAATAGATAATTTTTTCAGAATCTTCCCTCCTTATTTTTGATGCTATATAAATTATATGACAATCTCTTTTAAAGTTCCACGTCAGGATCATTTAATAACTCTATAAAACTATCCACTATTTCTTCATCAAACTGAGTACCTTTACCTTTAATAAGCTCTTCTATTGCCTGTTCTTTAGTAAGAGGTATTTCCCTATATGGCCTGGAACTGGTCATTGCATCATAAGCATCGGCGACAGCCATTATCTTTGCCAAAAATGCAATATTATCCCCATAAAGTCCTTGCGGATATCCGTTGCCGTCTATTCTTTCATGATGTTGCAGCAACACTTTTCTGCTATCATATAGGAATTCAACCTCAGATAGTATCTCATAACCTATACCGGGATGTCTTTTTACAATTTCAAACTCTTCTTGGGTCAGCTTCCCTTTTTTATTCAGTATCTCCGGAGATATCCCCAATTTACCTATATCATGAAGCAGCGCTGCAAATTCCAAAGTATTTATATCTTCTGTGTTAACTCCCATAGATTTTGCTATTGCAATAGAAATATTTGAAACCCTTTCACAATGTCCCCAAGTATATTTATCATTTGCCTCAATAGCACTTGCAAGGGCTCTAACCGTAGATAGATAATTTTTCCTCAGTTCCTCTAAAATATTTGATAATTCAATATTCATTGCCTCTTTTTCTTGGGAATAATTTTTTATTTTAAGGGATTGTTCCAATATTTCTTCATTCATTTCCATTAATTCTACAACATTTCGATTCCTCTCTTCAATCAATCCCCGTAAGGTATCTATCATTTCGTTGAACTGGTTTCCCAATACGACAAATTCATCATTGGAATTAGTATCAATCCGTTCATTTAAATCACCTTTAGAAATGCTGTGTATGGTATTCATCATTTGCTGCAGCGGTTTGGTAATAACGCCTGAAAGAAGTGAACCTGTTAAAAAAGCAAATAACACACTTACCAAAGCTATTTTTATAATATTATTCTTCACCTGTATTAATTGACTTGACAAATCTATAGGCATTAAGCCTACCAATCTCCATTCCGTATCCGGTACATCCATATAGCTTATTATGGTTTCTTCTCCCTTATAGTTGAAAATATTCGTACCGCTGTCAACGATAAACTGTTCACACAAATCCGAATCATCGCAAACACGAGTCAAAAGCTTCTCTTTATCGGGGTGAGATAAGATTTCCCCTTCATTATTTATGAGCATCAAAAAGCCGCTTTCCCCAAATCTAATATCATCAAAAACATCGGCTAATCTTTGAAGTTTAATATCCATGCCTACAACACCAACCAGATTGCCATCCTTCTCTGCTGCTCTTGCTACAGTAACTACAATACCCCCAATATCACCGGCATCAAGATATGGATCAGACCAAACCGCCTTATCTCTGTTTGCCACCGCTTTTTTATACCAAGCCCTGTTACGGCAATCATAATCTTCCGGCATGGTAGGATCCAGTGGTGCTACAAAAAGCGAACCGTCCTCTTGGGGGCCAAAATAAACCCATGCAATATTCTGACTGCTTTTTATAAAGCCTATCCACTGATCTTGTATATTTATAAATTCATCGGGTATTGTTCTAACCATTTTGGGTTGTCCCGGCTTATTCTTCCAGTTAACTATTTCTACATCATTTGCCCAATTATTTACTACAAACTCCGCTTCAGCCATAAAATTTTGTAAAAAGTAATCGTTTGCGTTTTGCAAAGTATCGTAATTGCTTTGCTTTACTTGGGTAAGAATAATATTTTTTGTATTATTATATGCCATAATACCTATTGTTGTAATTAAAAGTATAATGACAAGCAGCATAGTAAGTGTTATTTTATTTCGGATGCTTATTTTCATGACTATCTCCTTTTTTAAAATAGGAAAATGCCTAGGAAAATTTTTTATATATATGTCGAATATCGTCAACTAATTCATAATATACCAATAAATATTTGAAAATGCAATATATTATCAACACTCCCGACTGAAACTATTATATGTTACTGTTTATACTTTACTGTTTCTGATAAGTACTTATTGTATTTGTTGCGATTGTTGAGTTCTCCCCTTTCACCCATAACGTAACCCTAATCAAATATTAATAATCTACAATAAAAATATAAATATATACAATGTTTGGACTGTAACGTACTATGTATGAATTTTAAAA
>CAYXUX010000077.1:0-9215 GCA_964468275.1 uncultured Clostridiaceae bacterium | reverse complement strand
ATTGACTTATATTCAATCCTCATTTATAATTAAAAAAAGCGAATAGAAAATATAACAACAATGATTGGAAGAGTAGGCAAGGAAGGTAGTTATAGCGAATCGGCGGCGGTGAAAGGCCGATACGAAAGCCTTGTTGAAGAACATCCATGAGTTTTTAACCGAAATCGTGAGATAGTAGGCTTAAACGGGGCCATTCCGTTATGAATTGGGGGATATCGAATGAATTATCATTCCGTATCTGATGAGTGAACTTTGTAGTTAATTTGGGTGGCACCGCGGAAATTATGCCTTTCGTCCCTAAGGGGGGCCGAAAGGCATTTTGATTTTTAGTGATATGAATAGCATGATTTAGAAAATTTGATTAAAGAGTCGGAGGTAAAAAAAGTGGAAAAAATAACATTCATTAAACCAAAAAACTATAATTCCATGCATGATATTTTGGGTACGCAAATAGCCATTAAAAAAATTAAAGATTATTTTGAAAGAAATCTTTCAGAACAATTAAATCTGACTAGGGTGTCCGCACCTTTATTTGTCACTGCAGGCTCCGGTTTAAATGATTACCTTAGCGGTGTAGAAAGGCCTGTAAATTTTGATGCAAAATCAATTGTAGGAGAAAAAGTAGAAATAATACAATCTCTGGCAAAGTGGAAGAGGATGGCTCTTCATAAATATGGGTTTGATGTACATGAAGGTTTATATACGGATATGAATGCAATTAGGAGAGATGAAGATTTGGATAATTTACATTCTATATATGTCGATCAGTGGGACTGGGAAAAGATAATAAAAAAAGAAGATAGGAATATTGAATATTTGAAAACCACGGTAAAAGAAATATTCAAGGTTTTCAAAAATACTGAAAATTACCTAATGTTTAAATATAAAAACTATGAGCCCATTCTTCCTGATGATATATTTTTTATCACTGCCCAAGAGCTTGAAGACCTTTATCCGGATAAGAAACCTGAAGAAAGAGAGCACGCAATAGCTAAAGATAAAGGTGCAGTTTTTATAATAGGCATAGGTGATAAGCTGAAGTCAGGAAGGAAGCACGATGGAAGGTCACCGGATTATGATGACTGGGAGCTAAACGGGGATATTATTTTTTGGTATCCCGTATTGGAAATGGCACTAGAATTGTCATCAATGGGGATAAGAGTGGACAAAAATGCGTTATTAAGACAATTAAAACTATCACAATGTGAAGATAGGCTTAAACTGGAGTACCATAGAATGCTAATGGAAGATAAGCTACCTTTAACTATAGGTGGCGGTATAGGGCAATCAAGGATATGTATGTTTTTCTTGAAGAAAGCTCATATTGGTGAGATTCAAGCTTCCATATGGCCGGAAGAAATTATAAATATTTGTGAAGAATACGGTATAGCACTGCTATAGAATGATATGATATTGTTCCCATATTGCTAAATATAATATAATTAATATAGAATTAAAAAGAAAATGACGATAAATATAATGAAGCTAAATTTTCAGGATAATATATGCTTTTTATGTAAAAGCAATTTCGGAAAAGGGTGATTTAATGAAGGGTATTAATATTGAGGATAATCTGGTAAGAAAAAATAGGATCCCTATATTAATATACGCCACTGATTGGATACAATTGTTTTCTAATCATCGTACAAGAAGTATGCAGAAAACAATTGGCAAATTAGAAGGTTTGCTGTCTAAAGAAAGAGACTTGGAAGGTGAGTTAAGCCAAATTGAAAAAAAGAAAAAAGTATTGATGAGCAAGATATTGCATCTTTCAAATGAATTAAACGAGAATAAAAACAATTCAGTTATTGGTGCATTGGATCAAACTAAAAGGCAAATAGATGATATTAATGTTCGTATCCCACAAATACTTGAAGAACTAGAGAATATTCCTTTTGAAATAGACAAATATAATACTATTCTTCTTAAAGACACGATTAAACGGGCATATGAAATGATTAATCTATATAAGCAGGAGTCGGAAACCACCCAAAATGAAATTAATAAAATTAGAGAAAGCTTATCAATGTTAATTCAAAAAAAAGTTGATTTGGAGGAAAGTGTAAGTAAAATTTATTCATATTTACATGGAATTATGGGTGCAACGGAAATGGAAAAATTGGATGAAAATTTTTTAGATATAACGTAGGCTTTAGACGAAAAATCTTAGACCCCAAAGAAGTGACAAGGCATTAAAAAATTATATGGAAGGGCATATCGGTAAAAATGGAATGGAGCGGGAAAAGATATCACAGTTTAAACCACTTTTTAAGAAATAAATTCGGTGAAAAGGTATTTAAAATTTCTCTTGATGCCGGTTTTACTTGTCCTAATAGGGATGGGAGCATTTCTAATAAAGGCTGCATATTTTGCAGTCCAAGAGGTTCCGGTGATTTTACTTTTAAATGTGATAATATAAGCGAACAATTTGATAAAGCAAAGGCGATGATGAGAAAGAAATGGCGGAGTGGAAAATGTATTGCCTATTTTCAGGCTTATACAAACACCTATGCACCGGTAAGTGTTTTGCGGGAAAAGTATTTTTCAGTTCTGAATAAAGAAAATCTTGTAGGTATCGCAATAGCGACTAGACCGGATTGTTTGCCCTCGGATGTTATAAAGCTTTTAAAGGAAATAAGTGAGAAGACTTATTTATGGGTGGAACTTGGACTGCAAACAGTAAAGGCGGAAACAATGAAATTGATAAATTGTTGCTATTCCTTAGATTCATATATTAATTCGGTAAAAGTTTTAAAAGAAGAGGGAATAGATGTGGTTACACACTGTATTTTAGGTTTGCCCGGAGAAAATCGGGATGATATGATAAACACTATTAAATTCGTTGCTGATACAAATACACAAGGTATTAAGCTGCATCTTTTGCATTTAATGAAGGATACTCCTATGATGGAACTGTATAAAAGTGGGAACATAGAATTGTTAGAAAAAGAAAAATATATTGATTTAGTTGTAGATTGTATTGAAAGGCTACCAAAAGAAATGGTAATACACAGATTGACCGGAGACGGTCCCAGAGATACCCTTATAGGTCCAAAATGGAGTCTAAATAAGTGGGAAGTATTAAATTCAATTGATAGAAGGTTTATTGAAAGAGATACATGGCAAGGCAGGTTAATTACAAAGAATCAATAACCCATTGACAACGATTAGTATTTGCGATAAAATCACATACAATATGATAAAAGCAAAGAACGGGATTAGTAAATACTGTTGAAATTTATAGAGAGCCATAGGATGGTGGAATGTGGCAGTTTTAAAGTTTTGAACTCACCCCGGAGCTGCGGCCTGAAATTAGAAGTAGGGTTGGTCGGTACTTACCGTTATCAAAGACTTTAAGAGAACTATAATATATAGTTAATTAGAGTGGTAACGCGGGTTATCCCCGTCTCTTAGAGGCGGGGTTTATTATTTTATAGGAGTGGTAGTTATGTACAATATAAAGGTTGATAGAAAGTGGCAAAAGAAATGGGAAGATACAAAGCTCTATAGCTTCAACCCTAATAGGATTGATAAAAAGCTTTATTGTATGGAAATGTTTTCTTATCCGTCGGGTGCAAATCTGCATGTAGGGCATTGGTATAATTTCGGTCCTACAGATTCTTGGGCGAGATTTAAAAGAATGCAAGGATATGAAGTATTTCAGCCTATGGGTTTTGATGCTTTTGGGTTACCTGCCGAGAACTATGCAATAAAAACAGGAATACATCCTCATGATTCCACGATGAAGAATATAGAGACTATGGAAAAGCAACTAAAAGAGATGGGCGCTATGTTTGATTGGGATTATGAGTTAGTGACTTGTGCACCTGAATATTATAAATGGACTCAATGGATATTTTTAAAACTATATGAAGCAGGTTTAGCTTATAGAAAGGAAGCCCCTGTTAACTGGTGTCCCAGTTGTCAGACAGTTCTTGCCAACGAGCAGGTGATAGAGAATTTTTGCGAAAGATGCGAAACAGAGGTTATAAAAAAGAATTTAACACAATGGTTTTTCAAGATAACAGCATATGCGGAAGAGTTGATAGAAAAACTTGATGATATAGATTGGCCTGAGAGAACTAAGAAAAGTCAAATTAACTGGATTGGTAAATCGAAGGGTGCTGAAATAGAATTTGAAATAGAAAATTCCGATTTGAAATTCAAAGTGTTTACAACTAGAGCTGATACTGTATATGGTATCACTTATATGGTACTTGCACCGGAAAATGAAATAGTTGATAAAATCACTTCTGATGAATATCGTGATTCTGTAAATGAATATAAGAATTGGGCGGCAAAGCAAAGTGAAATAGATAGGATGTCAACTGTTAAGGAAAAAACCGGGGTATTTACGGGAGCATACTGTTTTCATCCCTTGACCGGTGAAAGATTGCCTATTTGGATTTCCGATTATGTATTGGCTACTTATGGTACGGGATGTGTAATGGCTGTGCCGGCACATGATGAAAGGGATTACGAATTTGCTGAGAAATTTAATCTTAAAATAACGAGAGTAATAGACAGTAAGGATGGCAGTGATGCACCGTTACCTTATATAGATTATGGAGTTTTAGTCAATAGCAATGATTTTAACGGAATGAAATCGGAAGATGCCATGATTAAAATAGTGGAAAAATTAAATAAAAAAGGTAAAGGCGAATTAAAAATAAATTATAGGTTAAGAGATTGGCTTGTTTCAAGGCAGAGATATTGGGGTTCCCCTATACCTATTGTTTATTGTGAACATTGCGGTACGGTTCCTATTCCGGAAAAGGATTTACCCGTATTACTTCCTTATGATGTAGAATTTACCCCGGATGGAGAATCACCTTTAAGTAAATCTGCCGAATTTATAAACACTAAATGTCCAAAATGCGGTGCTCCTGCAAAAAGAGATGCAGACACTCTAGATACATTTGTATGTTCATCGTGGTATTTTTTGCGTTATCCGGATAATAAAAACGATAAAGAAGCTTGGAATAAGGAATGGATAAATAAAATGCTTCCGGTAGATAAATATGTTGGCGGTTACGAGCATGCGGTTATGCATCTATTATATGCACGATTTTTTACTAAAGCACTAAGGGATTTAGGTTATCTGGATTTTGATGAGCCTTTTTTATCTTTAAGACATCAAGGTGTTATACTTGGTGCCGACGGTAATAAGATGAGCAAGTCAAAAGGGAATGTTATTTCTCCGGACAGTTATATCAATGAATACGGTTCTGATGTATTTAGGCTTTATTTGATGTTTGGCTTTGCTTATGAAGAAGGCGGTCCTTGGAATGATGATAGCATTAAAGCCATTGCAAGATTTTTAAATAGAATAGAGAGAATAAGAGATTTGGCATTGGATTTAAGAAATCAAAAAGGTAAAAAAGGAATAGGCTCAGAAGAAAAAGATTTAAATTATGAGAGACATAGAGTAATCAAAGAGGTAACCGTTGATGCGGAAGATTTTCATTTTAATACTGCAATAGCTAGGATGATGGAGCTGTTAAATGCTTTGAATAAATATGAATCAGATGTAAGTGAAAAAAACATAGTACTATTTGAGGATGTTTTTGCCGACTTGATTAGACTTCTGGCACCTTTTGCCCCGCATTTTTCAGAGGAAATCTGGGAGACTATGGGATATGAATATTCCGTATTTAACCAAAATTGGCCTACATGGGATTCGGAGGCGCTTATAAAGGATGAGATAGAAATTGCCGTTCAAATAAACGGTAGAGTGAGGGCTAGGCTTATGGTACCTTCCGATGCTGATAACAGCGAAATAGAGGACATAGCAATGGCTGATGAAAATGTAAAGAAGCTTATTGAAGGTAAAGAAGTGATTAAGGTTATAGTGGTAAAAGGCAGATTAGTTAATATTGTGGTTAGATAATAAGCCGAAGGATCTTAAGTTCAAAATATTTTATAAGCATAATATATAGGGTCTTCAACTATGTAGACCCTAATTTATTTTTTTTGAAGGAAAACTATAATAGATGTAGAATAATAACTATCAGGAAATAAAAAAATAGGCGAAAAAACTGTCCCTAATGCTTTAAGGAGGAACTTAAATGATTTATGGTATAGGAACCGATATAATTGAAATAAGCAGAGTCAAAAGAGCTATTGAGAGAAATTCCGGCTTTATTAATAGATTATTTAGCGAAGAAGAGCAAGAATATTATGAATATAGAAAGTGGAATCCTCAAAACATTGCAGGTGGTTTTTCTGCAAAGGAAGCGGTGTTAAAAGCAATAGGCACCGGGCTCCATAAGTTTAAATGGAGAGAAGTAGAAATAATAAGAGATACAAATGGAAAGCCCTTTGTTAGACTAAATGGTAAGTTAAAGGAATATGCAGATAATAACTATATTGGTTTGATTCATATCAGTGTGACACATTGCAGAGAATATGCAGCAGCTACTGCAGTAGCGGAAGTATCCATTGAAAAGAGGTGGATGGATATTGAAAGTATGCTCGTCACAACAAATGAGGTTGTCGGACGAAATATCCATTAAAGATTATTTAATTCCCGGAATAGTATTGATGGAAAATGCCGCCCTAGGAATAATAAAAGAAATAAGAAAAGAAATAAATAATGGAAAGCTTCCAAAGGAAGGTCATGCCCTTATAATATGCGGAACCGGAAATAATGGAGGGGATGGTTTTGCTGTTGCCAGACATTTGGTATGTATGGGTTGGAAAACAAGAATTATTATATGCGGGGGTTATAATAAAATTACAGGGGACGCATTAATTAATTTAAAGATAATAGAAAAGATGGGATTATCAATAATTCATGAAGATGAAGGGGAAGCGAGCCTTATAAGCAATGTTAAATCAGATTTAATTATTGATGCTATGCTGGGTACAGGTTTTAAAGGGGAATTAAAACCTGAGATTCAATCTATAGTGGAGAGCATAAATAGTAATAATACCCATGTGATTTCTGCAGATATTCCTACGGGTTTAAATAGTGATACAGGGTTTATAGATAGTGTCTGTGTAAAAGCTGATAAAACCGTAACTTTTGGTTTGCCTAAAATAGGTCTTGTTATAAATGAGGGGCCTTTTTATTGCGGTGAGTTGATAACTGAAAGCTTGACTATTCCTGATGAAGTATATGATAAAGCAGGAGTAAACAAGTATTTGACAGACGATAAATTTTTACGCAAATGCTTACTACCTAGAAATGTTGACAGTCATAAAGGGACTTATGGCAAGGTATTAACTATAGCATGTTCCAAGGGAATGACCGGGGCAGGTTTATTAGCCTCTGAGGCAGCACTGCGTAGTGGCGCAGGTATAGTTGAACTGGCAGTTCCTGAGAGCTTATTAAATACTGTAAGCGGAAAGATTCCCGAGATAATTACAAGAGGCCTTTCAGAAAGTAAAGGCGGTTATATTTCAAGTGCTGATAGCGATAAGCTTATTAGAGAATATGGAGGGACTTCATCTATGCTTATAGGCCCCGGCCTTGGCACGAGTGATGAGGTCTTTAATTTAATATATAGAATAATTAAAGAATGTAACAATCCAATAATTATAGATGCAGACGGGCTCAATTCTTTAGCAGAACAGCCCTCTATATGCCTTGAAAAAATCGGAGAAATCATATTGACTCCTCATCCCGGAGAGATGGCACGGCTTGCCGGTATTAGTATCGGGGATGTGCAAAAAGACAGAATTGGAGTTGCAGAAAAGTTTGCGAAAAAATATCAAGTAGTGGTTGTATTAAAAGGATACAGAACGATAATAGCTACTCCTTGGGGTGAAACTTGGATAAATCCTACTGGAAATCCCGGCATGGCAACTGCAGGTTCGGGAGATGTTCTTGCAGGCATTATTACAGCTTTTACGGCACAAGGACTTAAAAACTATGTTGCCGCTATATGCGGCACGTATATACATGGTCTTGCGGGCGATAATGCAGCAAAATATTGCGGTGAATGGGGAATTACAGCAACGGACATTATCGGATTTATTGCAAATTCGATTAAAAATATATCCTAAAAAAACACTAAGGAGGCTTTTAAAATGTACGACTTAAACAGAATAAGGTCTGTTTGGGCAGAAATAAACTTGGACAACCTTGCTCATAATATGAGGGAAATAAGAAGACTTACTGATAAAAATGCTATGGTTACGGCTGTTATAAAAGCTGATGGCTACGGTCACGGTGCAAAATATATAGTGGAAACTTTGCTTGAAAACGGTGCGGATAGGTTTGCAGTGGCAGTATTAGATGAGGCTTTGGATCTCAGAGGTTTTGGTATCGGGAAACCTATCTTAATCATGGGTTATACCCAGCCGGAAAGGGCAAGAGAAGTAGTAGAAAATGATATTGAGCAGGCAGTATATACTTATGAAGTAGCTAAAGCCATCTCTGATGAATCTGTTAAGCAGAATAAAAAAGCGAAAATCCATATAAAAATCGATACGGGAATGGGCAGAATAGGCTTAAGACCCGAGGAAAAAGTTGTAGATTTCGTAAAGAAGATTTCAAAACTTCCCAATATAATAATTGAGGGCATATTTACCCACTTTGCTATTGCGGATGATGCTGATAAAGACTATACTTACAAACAATTCGAGAGATTTAACTGGACTATTAATAAATTAAAAGAAGCAGGAATAAAGATTAATATAAAGCATTGTGCTAATAGTGCAACGATTATTGATTTGCCCGATATGCATTTGGATATGGTACGTGCAGGAATAATCCTTTATGGTTTGGCACCTTCTTTTGATGTTATGCTTGATAGGATTGATTTGAAACAAGTTATGTCTTTAAAAGCCTGTATTAGTCACGTAAAAGAGATTGAAGCGGATGAAAGTGTCAGTTACGGAAGAAAATATATTGCGGCAAAAAAATCTAAAATAGCTTCGTTACCGCTAGGCTATGCCGATGGATATACAAGAATGCTTTCGGGGAAAGCGGAAGCTTTGGTTAAAGGGGTAAGAGTTCCTATAGCAGGCAGGATATGCATGGATCAGTGCATGATTGATGTTACCGGGATAGACGATGTGAATGTGGGAGACGAAGTTGTATTATTTGGTGAACAAATGGGTGCATTTATATCAATTGATGAATTAGCCGAGAAATTAGATACAATAAACTATGAGATAGTATGTATGATATCAAAAAGAGTTCCAAGGGTATATACAAAGAATGGAAAAGTAGTGAACATAGTTAACAATATATATCCTGTTAAATA
>CAYXUX010000076.1:0-9301 GCA_964468275.1 uncultured Clostridiaceae bacterium | reverse complement strand
AGTGGAGGATTAGTTGCGTCAACTGTTTGAGCGAAGCGAGTTTTGGCGCAACCCGCAACAAGCTTACAGATTGTTAGTCTCGGAACCCAGCAATCGAATCAAATGATATATGCTTAGATGCCAACGCATTTAACTATAGGACTTCTATATTGATTAAGATTGCGTTGTGGGTGAAAAGGGGAACTCAGAACTTATTAAATAAAATTAAAAATCCCATTATTATAAAAATAGACCCGGCTAAACACTGTAAAAGATTAGGCGGGATATATTTGGTAATATACGAGCCTGCACAAACAGCAATGAAAGATGAGCATATCAATGCAAGGCTGGACCCAATGAAAACCGGCAAAGGAGTATCACATTGCGACGATAACAACATAGTTTCTATTTGAGTCTTATCTCCCAATTCAGCGATAAATACCATCCAAAAGGTAGTAAAAATAATTCTACCCATAACACACCTCCAATAGATTCCATTATAACAAGAATATAGAAGACACAACTTTCAAAACTATTAACCGTAATAAATATAAAATATTTATATGATGAAGTTTATATAAGCTTTTTTGTTATAATACAATTATAATAATAAACCAATTTTTTATTTTTTAAAATAAAATTAACAAGTTTTTAAATATTGCTTGGAAGATATCACTAAAAGTAATGATTTAGCATGTTTATCTATTAATACTGTCAATTTGCTAAAGTTATAATATAATATTCATTAATACTTTATTATATTATAACTTTGGTATAATATAGATGTAGATGTGAAGGGAGTGGTGTTTTGTCAAAATCTATTGCCATATTTAACCAAAAAGGTGGAGTTGGAAAGACAACAACAGTTGTTAACCTGTCCGCATGCCTTTCAAGTCTTGGTAAAAAAGTTCTGATGATTGATATAGATCCGCAAGGAAATACCACTAGCGGCGTCGGCATTGATAAAAGTAAATTAAAATATTCTATTTATGATATGCTTATCAATGATATCTCGCCTGCTGATTGTGTTTTATCCACATCCTTAGAAAGATTGTTCATAATACCGGCATCAGTACAATTAGCAGGAGCGGAAATTGAGCTTACGGGATATAGCCAAAGAGAATTAAGACTTAAAGATTGCATTGTCGATTTAGATAAAAAATATGATTATATTTTTGTTGATTGTCCCCCTTCCTTGGGGTTGCTTTCAATAAATGCATTGTCTGCCGTGGACAGTGTGTTGATACCGATTCAATGCGAATACTACGCCTTAGAAGGGGTGAGCCAATTAATGAATACATATAATTTAGTTAAAGAAAATCTAAATGAAACCTTGGAAATTGAAGGTGTTGTTTTAAGCATGTTTGACGGTAGGACAAACTTGTCTATTCAAGTAGTTGAAGAAGTTAAAAAATACTTTAAAGGAAAAGTATATACTACGATAATACCTAGAAATGTTAAATTAGCTGAAGCACCCAGTCACGGAATGTCAATAATTGAATATGATCCTAGGTCAAAAGGTGCAGAGGCCTATATGGATTTGGCGGAAGAGTTTATTTATTTAAGTGAGGAGTGATTTAATGGCTAAAAAAGCGCTAGGCAAGGGATTAAGTGCGCTTATACCGGAATATAAAGAAGTAAAAAGTAGCGGGGTTACAGAATTAAAAATTACTGATATAGTTGCAGGCGAAAATCAGCCTAGACGTAAATTTGCACAAGATGCATTAAATGAGCTTGCTGAATCAATAAAGGAACATGGAATAGTTCAACCAATAGTGGTAAGGAAGAAAGAAAATTATTATGAAATTGTAGCCGGCGAAAGAAGGTGGAGAGCTGCAAGATTAGCAGGGCTTAAATCGGTTCCGGTTGTAATTAAAGACTATAGTGAGATACAAGCAATAGAAATAGCTTTAATAGAAAACTTGCAAAGAGAAGATTTAAACCCTATAGAAGAAGCAAATGCTTATAAGTCACTTATGGATGAGCATAAAATTTCACAGGAAGAAATAGCAAAGAAAATAGGAAAGAGCAGGCCTGCAATAACGAATACTTTGAGACTTTTAAATTTGGATGATGAGGTAAAAGAGTTTCTTATTACCGGAGAACTCTCAGCCGGACATGCAAGAGCATTGCTGGCTATAGATGAAAAGAAAAAGCAGATTGAAATAGCAGATAAAATTATAAAAGAAGGATTAAGTGTAAGGCAGGTAGAAAAAATATCTAAGAAAAAAGAAGCTATTCATATGAAGGAAGCTAAGAGCCCGGAAATAATAGAAATTGAAGATAGATTACGAAACTTATTACATACAAAAGTAAATCTAATTCACGGTAAGAAAAAAGGGAAAATAGAAATAGAATATTATAGCATAGATGATTTAGATCGAATTTTAGAATTATTAGAAATATAGATTATTAGGATATAGTGGTATGAAATTAAAAAGAACTATAAAAGTAAACCGGAAGAGCAAGCAAACAAGAGAATATTATAGTAAGATTTAGAGAAGAGGTTAAGATTAATGAAACAATACATTATTTCTTCTTTTACTTCAAGATTAGGCGGAGGCAATAAAGCTGCCGTTATGATAGATGATAAGGGTTTAACTGTAGAACAAATGCTTTATATAGCAAAGAAAAACAACTTTTCCGAAACTGCTTTTATTGACTTAAAGAAATCTGTTGATTGCAAATATGTTATTAGATATTTTACCCCTGAGGAAGAAGTAGATATTTGCGGTCATGCCGCATTAGCATCTTTTTATTTACTGGACTTAATAAATAATATTGGATTTGAGCATATTTACCATAAGACAAAGGCGGGAGAATTAAAAGTATTAAAAAAAGATGAGATGTTTTTTATCCAGATGAAAGCTCCCGAAGAAATAGGATGTTTTGATATACAAGAAGTCATCGACTTTACTACACTAAAAAGAGAAGATATTATTACAAATAAGTTGGGGAAAATTTCAATAGTTTCAACCGGACTAAAAGATGCCATAATAGAGGTATCATCATTAGAGATATTAAAAGAACTAAAAATACAAAAAAGAAAGATGGTAGATTTTTGTAAAAGAGAAAATATTATCGGTGCTCATATTGTTTCACGTGAAACGATAGAGGATGATTCAGATTTTTTCGCCAGAAATTTTGCACCTGCAGTAGGAATTGATGAGGAGTCTGCTACGGGGACTGCAAATGCCTCTTTAATATACTATATGATAAAGGAAAAGAATAGCAATTTTAATAGTATAACGTATAAAATAGAACAGGGCTATTTTATGGGAAGCCCAAGCAATATTTATGTTTATATCGAACCGGGGGATCCTATAGGAATGTTTGTAGGCGGGAAAGCTAAATTAATAGGGGTGGAGAATATAGATATTTAATGTTTCACGTGAAACATTAAATATCTGTTACGCTAAAACAGTATTTAGGCTATATGATAGCGAGTTTAAGGAGTTATATTTATGGATATATCAATCATATGTACTAAGGATTTTATTATATATGCAGGGTTATTTCTGGCAGTTTTAATACTGTTTATATGGAATATAGTAACGTCAGCACAACTTTCAAGGCTAAAGAAAAAATACAAACAATTTATGAGAGGTGCAAGAAACACTAATCTCGAAGAAATGATAAAAGAATATATGGAAAATATAGATAACACCTTAGATAAGGTAGATGTATTAAATGACGCTGTTATTGGATTAAAGGATCAAGCAGACAGATGCATTCAGAAATGCAATATTATAAGATACAATGCGTTTTCTGATACGGGCAGTGATTTGAGCTATTCCATTGCCATGCTGGATAACTTTAACAATGGATTTGTTTTATCTTCTATATATGGAAGAGAAGAAAGTGTAACTTATGCTAAACCTATAGAAAGTGGGAAGTGCAGGTATCCATTATCCGTTGAAGAAGAAATAGTATTAGACAGATGTTTAAAAACTATAATAATGCCACTTTGATTAAAGGGAAGAGTCTTATAATCCTATGATAAGACTCTTCGCAGACAAGCACCGGCAGAATAGCAGTGTTGTTTGATAGCGGTAAACGGTGATGCTTAGCAATGACGTATTTCAAGAAGTTTTTTAACTAATAAAACTTGCAATGTTTATACTGTAAAAAGGCGATAAGACAATAATAAAAGCAAGCTAAAGCAGATATTTCTTTTTTCGAATAATTATTTTACTTAAACTAGCTGAAATCATAAATCCTATTAGATTGTGTTAAGCTGCAGCTTTTATGTCTTTTCCAAAGACAATGTCTTATACCTCCCGAAATTATATTAGCCATATTCATTACCACACTTAGTCTGGTGTTTTGAAGTACCATTACCTCCATAAAACCGCCGACATTTACTACCCCTGTAATACTTAGATTTCCAACGGAAGGTAATTTTTTGTTTAGACCGGCACCGGGACAAAGGGGGCCTTCTTTGATATTTATAAATCCGATTCTGTCAGTTTTACCTAGGCAAGCATCTATCGCAATAACAAAAGGATTTTTAAAAAATTTTAGCTTTTCTAAGTATAAAGATAAGTTTTTTGCATGAACAGGTTCATCTAAAGAGCCATAGATATGTACATTATCAGTTTTTATATCTCTTAGTTTATGTCCCACTAAAGGTCCAAGGCAGTCTCCTGTTGATCTGTCTGTGCCGATGCAGAGTATTACCGTATCGGAATAATAATCATAACACGTCTTTTCAAAAATATTTGTAAACTGCTCCGCAAAAAAAATGTAAGAGAGTGGTTTCGAAGCGTCTATAGACTTTTCTAATAACATTAAACATCTCCTTTATATTAATAATGATGAAAACTTTAAAAATATTATAATTATTACTATTAAGTATTCCCAAGTAGCTAGTTTCAGATACCAAATAATATGAAAAATGTTTTAAAAATGATATAATAAGTTTAATGGATATGCTGATTTGGAATATATTATTTATTATGTAAGGAGTCAAAGCTTAGGTGGTTAGGGTGTCTCTATATCGGTTACGTGCTGCGAGCCGCGAGTGTAGGGGTCGTTTTTTTGGGGCCAAGATTCTTCAATGGCTGTATTCCTTCAGAATGACAAAAGAAGGCTGTGGCTTTGCCCTACTCCAACTGTCACTCTGAGCGATAGCAAAGAGTCTTATGTTTAGGAAAGAAGACTCTTCAGCGAGGGCCTCGAGATGATAATTATGAAGAGATATGAGGATTAGGGGTCTAAGCAACATTTGTTTCTTTGAAAAAGGGGGATAGCAGGATTACGATGAAGATAAAAAAAGTTCTTTTATACATTATTATAATAATTATCGCATTCTCTCTGTTTTTATGGGTTAAAAATAGAGAAAATACAACTGTTAAGAGAAGTGTTAAAAGATTGAAGCTTTCTACACAAATTAGCCCCGCTTCCAATAGCAGTATTGTTCTATGCGATAATGGAATACTGATTGAAGGAGAGAGCTTTAATATAAAGGCAAGAGGTATTGACGGGAAAAACCTGTGGAGCTTTCAACTGGAAAATGCGATTAAGGATATCATAGCTTGCGGTTCAGACTTTCTAATTATCACCGAAAGAAACAATCTTTTTGTCATAAACAAATCAGGCAAAAAGTTATGGCAGTATGATATGCCATCTACACCGGCAACAATACTTTCTGATGGCGACAAGCATTTTATTATACAATACAATTGGCAGGAACATAATACCTTTGAAGTATTTAGTAATAAGGGTATAAAATCATGTGAAGGAATAATTGATAAGGCTCATATTATCTCTTTTAGCACTTCTTCAGATAAATATTTTACATTATCTTTGCTGGATGTTTCTTCGGAAAAGGTTTTGAGCAAGGTTGCCACCTATAATGCTAAAGGAGAGATAGAGTGGGCAATAAATTATGATAGTATTTTGGTTCCGAAGTTAAAATATGTTACTAAAGATAATATTATAATAATAAGTGAGAGCTCTGTAAAAAAATATAATTCAAAAGGAAATTTATTAAAAGAAATTCCGTTAATAAAAAATCTATGCAGCATTGCTATTTCAAAATCCCTATTAGTAATTATAATTGAGGAAAGCGGTTATTACGAAATTTATTCTTACGATATAAATTTAAATCAACTTGGAACATCAGCTATTAAGGATAGCTCTAACGGTATTTCTGCAGAAAATGATAAATATTTGCTGTTTAATAATGATAGTCTCACTGTTGCAAATAAATATGGTAAAATAATAGAATTGTTTGAATCAAGCTTTGATATAAATGCTGCCTATATATATGATGGCAGTGTATATATAATTTCAAACAGGAAATTGATAAAACTAACACATTGAGATGAAGCAATTTTAATGAGGTGTAAGGATGAGTTTGAATTGGTTGGATTACTTTATTTTGATATTTGTTGTGATAAGTATCCTTTATGGAGCTGCGAGAGGGTTCATTCATAGTTTGTTTAAATTTATTGGTTTAATAGCTTCAATAATCATAACAAAATTGTATTATTCTCATGTAGCCGAGTTTATTATAGATAATACAAAAATTGTATCATCTATAAATGCGTTTTTAACGAATAAGAATCTTAGCAGTGATAATTTTAATTCCGGTTTCATGGAAGTGTTTAATATTATGGTACCGGTGGAGATTATGATTGATGGCTTTTCTAACTATTTGGCTATGTTGTTAATTAATACAATTGCGTTAGTTGCTACTTTTTTCATTATTAGATTATGTATTTTATTATTAGAGTTATTGTTGAAGGAAGTTTTTAAATTACCGATTTTAAACATTTTAAACTACATGGGCGGTGCAATACTGGGTTTCATTGGTTCAGTGTTTATTCTGCTTCTTATTTTTACTTTAATAACTCCAATGTCTGTATTTAACAATTTTGATTACATAAGCAGGGCTATAGAAGAATCCAGTTTTTCCGGATATTTTTACTCCTACAATTTTATCTTGAAATGGATACTGGAAAATACAAAGAACGCAGTTTTATAATCAGAAGGAGGAAGCTATGTTAAAAAGAAAAAGGTTAGCTTTAGGGATTTTATTTTTATTACTTATATTTATAATTTTTTTGAGAAATTACAATATCATGCCCAGTAGGCTTATAACAGCTGCTATTGGAGTTTTGTTTCTATATTTATTTCTTACGAAAAGGCAGAAATTTTTTTTGTTAATTAGTTTCATTTTAGGGGCATCGAGTATAATACATATTTTCAATGATTTGAATATAATACAGTTTAATAGAACGGGAGAGGTTATTTTAATTTTTATCGGTATAGTCTTTGTCATATCATATATTTTAAATAAAAGCATTGGATTTTTTACTTCCGGCGTAATTCTTATTTCTTTAGGATTATATTTATTCCTGATTAATCATTATGATGATACAAGACTTTGGCCTTGTTTCTTTATATTGCTCGGCATGGCCTTTTATTCTATTTATTTTATAGCATTATATGGCGAAGGCGATTGGCCCTTAGTTATCGGTACTATGCTGAATCTTATGGGAATTTTATTATTGGGCTTTAATTACGGTATTTTGAATTGGAAATTGCTAAAGTATCAAAGATATATATGGCCTACGGCTTTGATAATTCTTTGCTTAATGTTTATTTTTAGACGTGTAGGTAAGAGAAGAAGGGAATAAGGACAATATGAGGATCGGCTGAATTGCCGATCCTCATCGGAGAAAGGGATATGCTATAATCCACTAGCTTTTTAATACTGTAATTGACGAATTAGTCGTTGCTGCACTTATCTTGATTTTCTTTTCAGCTTTTTCAAAATTAGGACCGGTAATGGTAGCTTCTTCTTTCATATTGCCGTCATACTTATCAACATTATATGATGGATCGAGTTGTACGATGTGGATGCTTCCCAAAGAAGTTTTGGCATTTATTTTGTAAGCAGTTTCATTGATTTCAGCCTTAGGCAAAGCGATACGAATTTTTCCATTGGTTGTTTGTAAATCATAGTTTGATTCGCCATCTCTTATAGAATTAAAGTTCATTAAGTAAATACCGTTATTAGTGGTATTTGATTTTAAATCATCAAATGAAGAGTTTTCTATTTCAATATTTGCATTTGTAGTTTCCATTATGGCTTCCAAAGCAATGGTATCTTCAATTTGTATTTTTGCATTGTTAGTTTTTAAGTTCATTAGATCTGCTTTACATCCGTCAACTTCAATTTTACCGTTAGAAGCAGTGCATTCTAACTTACATGATTTAATATCATTAAATCCACATTTAGCATTTGTTGTTTCTATGCTAATTTCTTTTATATTATTAGGTATTGAAACCTCAAGTTTACCCCACACTTTAGAAGGAAAATCAGTAAAAAAACCTAGGGATTCTTCATCTGACTCAATATTGATATATTTATCTGTATCTAAGGTTTCATCATAAAGGTTTAGTTTCAGTTGCATTTTTATTTCATCTAAATTTGTGCTTTTCGTATAGACTTTAATATTTTGTGTCTTTATCTGTAATTTTAAATCTTCGTTATTAACAGGGAAAGAGTAGTCTTTAGTTATACTATTATATTTATCAATGCTGTTTATTCCGGTACCGAGGTAGTTTACCAATTTATCCGCAAATTTGACGGCTGCTTCCGCAAAATCAGAGCTGACGTTTTCTACTTTTGAAATAAAGTCCGGACCCAGTTTATCAGCCAGCTTTTCTGCCTTTTTGCTAAATTCGTTTATCGTTTGGTTAAGTTTATAGGCTGTCGTGTCTTTTTCTTTTTCATAAGTCTTACTGCTTGTATTTTTTTTATCAAAGGTTTCTAAAAGCTTCATTGCTTCTTCGGCAGTAATCTTTCCTTCTTCCAACATTTTTAGTATTAATAGCCTTTCTTCCATTTCAAATCCTCCTCATTCATTTAAAAGCATAATAGCTTCATCAGCTGTTATCTCGCCATTATTAAGCTTTTCTAATATTTCTTTTTTATAACTACCTTTTTGTGGTTCACTTTTATAACCGAGAGCTTGAATAAGGTTTTCCAGTTTGTTCTTTACTGTTGGATAGGAAATTCCCAAGTCTTTCTCTATTTCTTTTATATTGCCTCTATTTTTAATAAAAATTTCTGCAAAGTCTTTTTGTTCTTTTGTTAAGTAACAGAATTTACATAAACGAAAATTTCCTTCAACTGCAGTACCGCAGGAGTTACAGCTAAGTCGCACAACTTCAAGGTCATTGGAGCAAACCGGGCACTTTCCTATTACTTCATTTTTCATGAAATCAACTCCTTGTATAATATATTTGCTTCTACCGGTTACATAATAGGCTTTATATGCCGGAGTAGATTATATAAGCTTTATCG
>CAYXUX010000075.1:6402-9570 GCA_964468275.1 uncultured Clostridiaceae bacterium | reverse complement strand
AGGAGGAACTAAGGATTGAAGCAATTGATAGCGATATTTATTTCTTTTTTATTTATACCTATTTTAATTAAAAGAAAGTTGAAACTTAGTTATACACTTTTGATTACGGTTGGAGTTTTAGGAATATTATCCGGTTTAGGGATTAAGGGTCTGGGTCAAGTAATTGTAAGCACTTTTACGAATTTTTCTACTTTTGATACTATATTGACTGTTATGATGGTAAGTATCCTCGGCGGGCTAATGGGACACTACGGTACACTTGATGATATAGTGACAGGGATTTTGGAGGTTATACACAATAAGAAAAATGCTCTAATTATTATACCGGCTATAGTGGGAATTTTAATAATGCCGGGAGGAGCTTTATTGTCAGCTCCTTTTGTGGACGGGGTAGGGGACGAAATGAATATATCCAAGTCTAGAAGAGCAGCAGTAAATTTGGTATTTCGGCATTTGGCTATGTTTTTAATGCCTTATTCTACTTCCATTTTAATAATCGGTGCAGCCCTTCCGGATTTAAATATATTTAAACTAATAATGCTGGATTCAGTATTTGTGGTGGCTGTGGTAGTAATAGGATATCAATTTTTTTTAAAAGATATTAAATTGGCAAATTCACCTCCCCGAAAGAATATTAAGGCTAATGTTTTAAAGCTGATCATCCTTACTTCGCCTATTTATATTGCTGTGGTATTAAACAGCATAACAGGATTACCTTTTTTTATCACTTTGATTGCAAGCATTTTTATTGTTTATTTATTGAGTGATAAAGAAGATTTTTTCAAAATGCTGTTAAAGTCGCCTAATTGGAACACAATACTTATTGTTGCTACTGTTCTTGTTATGAAGGATGTAATATTAAATATGGATGGTTTAATCAGCTTGTTTAATAATATATTTAGTATGAGCAGTGGATTATCTCTTATGGCTTTTTTTCTTATAGCCGCATTCTTTTTCGGGTATATAACCGGGAATACAACAGCACCTTTAGCAATAATATTATCTATGCTATCTAAATTAAATATTGGCGGCTGGGATCTCTATATTTATACATATTTTATTTTCGGTGTTTCCTTTATAGGGTATTATTTTTCACCGCTGCATCTATGTCAGGCATTTACATTAGAGCATATGAATGTGAGTACTATGGATCTTTATAAGGAATATGGGTTCTATGCGCCTGTGCTGTTAGCAGCTTTGATTTTGTCTACATTTGTTTTTAAGGTTATACTTCACAATTAAGAACCGTCAGAGGCCACTGAAAAAGTCACTTTATTGTTATCCTGAGTGTTAGCGAAGGATCTTAATGCATTGGGAAAGCAAGATTCTTCAGTCGCTATGCTCCTTCAGAATGACAGGTAAAGAGAATGTTCGGAACGACATTTTTCGAAAAACATATATTTTTCAGCGGCTTCGAACCGTCAGAGGCCACTGAAAAAGTCACTTTATTGTTATCCTGAGTGTTAGCGAAGGATCTTAATGCATTGGGAAAGCAAGATTCTTCAGTCGCTATGCTCCTTCAGAATGACAGGTAAAGAGAATGTTCGGAACGACATTTTTCGAAAAACATATATTTTTCAGCGGCTTCGAACCGTCCCTCTGTGCTTGGAGGTTTATTATGAGCATAACAATAAAAGATGTTTTAAAATTACCATGCATGATAAATGCGGAAGTGGTAGCTGGGAAAAGCGGGTTAGATAATATAGTGACGGGAGTATCTGTCTTGGAATACTCCGAACCGCCTCAAGCATCAGAAAAAATGTTTTTTGACCGTGAGTACCTGGGGAGCGAAATCGTTATAACTACTTTTGCCAGTGTTGGCGACGATATTGATAAGCAATATGCAGAAATACAAAATTTAAGTGCGACAGGTGCTGTGGGGCTGGTACTTTACTATATGGCTCTTTTCGTAAAAAAATTGGATAAGCGTATTATCCAAATAGCAAATGAATTGGGCTTCGTTATTATTTGTATGCCGCCTGCACATTACCATTTGCGTTACTTCGAAACCATTGCCTGTATTCAAAATGCAATATTATTAATAGAATGAAAACCAAAAATTTTGTGCCTGAAATATTTGATGTTTTATCAGTTTTGCCGCAAAGCCAGCAAAATATGGACACTTTTCTTCGCATAATCAGTGATTATTTACAGGTGACATTGATTTTAACGGATCAATCATGGCATTTATTAAGCTATGCAGCGTGGCCAACTATGTTGGAGAGAGAAGTATGCATATTGATTGACGAGGTTTTAGATTCCCATGCTAAATCCTTGCCTGAATCTGATAAAGGATTTAAACATTATATACTTCAAATACGCCGTTCGCCGAAAGTTCAACGAAATCTGATAGTCGTAAGCCGGAGAGGTCCCATCACAGACCATTCATTAAATCTAATTGTGAATGCAATAGAGTCTTTTTGGGCGGTTTCAGATGAAAGCGATGATAGACGCAGGGGTGCCCAAGACCTGATTCATTCCGTTATAGGCGATGAACCTATCCGCATGCGCAAACAGGCACAGTTCCTTGGCATAGATGAAAAAAGTCTGCATAACCTTTTATTATTTCGCCAGACATTTAGAAAAGTTGAAAACGAGCATATTATTATAGATACTATCCGTAAGGAATTGCATAGAAATTGTAGTGATTATGTAGTTGATGTGTATTCGGGAGATATTGTAACACTATTAAATGATGATATAGAAAGGCGATTGATGGTTACACTTAAAGAAATTAAGCATAACCTCAGCCAAAATAATATTAAAGGTTGGTTACTATATGCTTGTAATCTAAAAACTACAAAGGAGATAAGAGATGCTTATTATGCCTGTGTAGATACTATTAATGCAGCTTTAAGGATATATCCATGCTCGGAAATATTAAGCCTGCATGAAATATTGTTTGCTAAATCATGCCAAGAAATTATTGATAAAGGAGAGGCTTATATACAGGAAAAAACTCGAATTCTTCATATTTTGGCTGATAGTAATGGAAATTTAGAAAATGAGCTCAATGAAACTCTTTCAGTTTTCTACTTTGATGCACATATGAAAACTTCCCAAACGGCAAAACTCATGTATGTCCACCATAATACTGTTAAATACAGATTAAAAAAAGCATCACAAAAACTCGGTAACGGAATTACAAATATGCCTGAGATGCAGGAG
>CAYXUX010000075.1:4031-6302 GCA_964468275.1 uncultured Clostridiaceae bacterium | reverse complement strand
TTTTTGGACATTTACAAAACATTTTGGTTAATATATAATAAATTTCAAATATTTGAAAGTTTCAGAAAGGAGAGGTAATATGAAAAAAGGTTTATCTTTAATACTGGTTATTTTTATTCTAAGCTTGACTGCATGCAGCGGCAGCAATCAACCCGCTTCCGGTGATACAAAAACCGCATCGGAAGCAGCAGTTCTTTATCACGCATATTCTTCGCAGCCTTATGTTACTTTAGACCCCCGAAGTGAAAACTCAAATGGTGTCATGGTTCTATATAATGTGTATGAGACTTTGACCCACTATAATGATAAGACCGGTGAAGCAGAGCCCCTGCTTGCTACTGATTGGACTGTGAATGACGATGGTACTGTTTGGGTGTTTAATATACGTGATGATGTGACATTTCATGATGGGACGAAAATGACTGCTTTAAATGTTGCGAAATCCATAAACAAAACGAAGGATATTGGCATGGGTGCCGCCTATATATGGGATTCCGTGTCCGATATAGAAGCCACCGGTGAATATGAAGTCACATTCAAATGCGATTTTGCAGCTCCGGTGGATCTTATAGCTTCTGCGGCATATGCCAGTTATGTGATAAGCGATGCGGCACTGGATCAGACTACGGAATGGTTTAACGATGGAAATGATGGAGGCACGGGGCCTTATATGATTGCAAGCGCCACCGGAGACACATGTGTTTTGAAAGCCTATGAAGAATATCGCGGGGGATGGGCTGAGAACCAGTATAAAAATGTCATTATAAAGGAAGTTCCCGAATCCAATGCGCGCCGCCAATTGCTTGAAACAGGCGAAGCACAGATTACCAGTGAGCTGTCCAGTACTGACGTAGCCGCTTTGAGGCAAATGACTGATAAAGTTTCTGTGATACCTTTTGATACTTTTACTAATGTAATCATAATGTTAAACCATGAAGCAGCGCCTGCAGATAATGTAGATTTTCGTAAGGCATTGGCCTATGCTTTCCCGTACGAGGATACTATTAATGATGTGTTGGAAGGCAATGCTGTTGTATCTCATGGAATTGTCACGGCAGGGCTATGGGGTCATGATGAAAATATAGAGCCTCTTAGTTGCGATTTGGATAAAGCTAAGGAGTTTTTAGATAAATCCGGTGTAGATGTCAGCGGATTGACCCTTAACATGACTTACGCAACAGGTATGAGCGACTATGACAGCTGGGGGCAATTATATCAGGTAAATTTGAAGACATTAGGTATTAATCTTCAGTTGTCTCCTATGGAATGGGATGCTCAGTGGGATTTGGCTAAGGCAACTGATCCAAGAGACCGACAGGACATGTTCGTATTTATGTGGTGGCCTGACTATGCTTCTCCCGAGAGTTGGTTTACTAATATAATCCGCAGTGAGGATGAGATTGGTTTTAATCTAGGTTATATAAATAACAGTGTGTATGACGAGCTTATCCAAGACGCTATAGAAAATGTATCCACGAACCGTGACAGAGCCGCCAATGATTATATAGAGGTACAAAAAGGCATTAATGAGAATGCGGATGTTATGGTTATCTATGACATGATTAATACTTATGTTGTCAGAAACGGAGTTAAGGGTGTATATGAGAACCCGGCGTACACTTCTTGTGTTAATTATCGTAATGTTACGTGGAAATAAATTTTGGTATAGAGAAGCTGCTATTTGGGGTTTAATGCTATTTGAGGTGAAATAAAATGACAAAATATATTTTTAAGAGGATATTGAGCAGTATTGTAGTTTTGCTTGGAATTGTAACTATAACATTTGTCATATCCAGAGTTCTTCCTTCCAATCCTGAATCGAAATGGGCCGGGACACGAGCCACAGCAGAGCAATTGTCTCAGGCAAGGATAGAGTTAGGTCTGGATAAATCATTGCCGGAGCAGTATGTGAATTATATAAATCAGCTTTTGCATGGAAATCTGGGTATATCTCTTAATACGAAGCAGCCCGTGCTGACGGAACTAAGGCGATATGTTCCCGCAACGCTTGAACTGGTGCTATTGGCTTTTATTTTTGCAATCTTTATCGGAATACCCCTTGGCATATATTCTGCAAAGAAAAAAGATAGGATGTTGGATCATGTAAGTCGTTTTTTTTCCATCGGTGCGGTATCATTACCGACGTTTTGGGTAGCATTGTTTTTGCAATTAATTTTTTACAAACAACTGAATATACTGCCCATTGGCGGGGAATTAAGTGTTACCGCTGCTATATTTGGCACTAAGCCGCATATTACCGGGATGCTTCTC
>CAYXUX010000075.1:0-3931 GCA_964468275.1 uncultured Clostridiaceae bacterium | reverse complement strand
GTTTTTGGTGCAGTATGTTATATAATTCTTAATTTACTGGCGGATATTATTATAGCTTCTGACCCGCGGGTCCGATTATAGGGGGTAAGTATATGAAAAATTTTTGGAATAATTTAAAGCCAAGACTTAACAGTTTGGGTGAAAGCATGTATCTTCTTTCACGCAACCGCTTATCCATGCTGGCTCTCATAGTCCTGCTTATTATAATAATATTGTCTGTATTTGCACCTGTAATCGTACCTTATCCAAAGGATATTTTTGATGAAGCTCATATAACAGAGAAATTTTTAGCCCCTTCCGCGAGACATTGGATGGGTACAGATGAACTTGGCCGGGATATATTTAGCAGAGTGTTGTATGGCGGTCGCGTATCTGTTGCTACGGCTATTATTGCAGTGAGCATTTCTCTTTTGATCGGTGTTCCGCTTGGAGCTGTTGCCGGGGCCTACGGCGGGAGAATTGATAATTTGATTATGCGGATTACAGATGTGTTTCTTAGTTTTCCGCCCCTTCTTCTTGCAATAGCGCTGGTAGCAGTTATGGGAGCCGGTCTTACTAATGCAATACTTGCAATATCAGTTTCATGGTGGCCATGGTACACCAGATTGGTACGAGGTCAGGCGATATCCGTCAAGGAGCGAGTTTTTGTCCAGGCAGCAGAAACCATTGGCACACCTAAATCAAAGATTATATTCAAACATATACTGCCAAATTGTATAAGTCCGACTATTGTACAAGCATCCATGGATATGGGCGGTGTTATTTTGACAGTTGCCTCTCTCAGTTTTTTGGGGCTTGGTGCCAGAGCACCACTGCCGGAATGGGGATTAATGATATCTACAGGGCGTACATTCTTTCCGGATAAATGGTGGTACTGCATTTTCCCCGGATTAGCTATTTTTATAACTGTTTTGTGTTTCAACCTATTAGGCGATGCAATACGTGAAATACTTGATCCAAAAACACGCAAACGTTGAAAGGAGAGGTAGTATGGCTTATTTTGAAATTAACGGATTAACAGTGGAGCATCGTTCCTATGAAGGTACACGAACAGTACTGGATATTGACAATATTCATATTGAAAAAGGTGAAACATACGGATTGGTAGGTGAGTCGGGACAAGGTAAAACAGTTACCGCACTTACTATATTAAAATTGTTACAATGTCCGCCGGGTATCATTAAAAGCGGCGAAATAATTTTGGACGGTATTAATTTGATGGAGCTTTCCCAAAGGCAAATGGAGAATCAGATACGCGGCAGAAAGATAGCCATGATATTTCAAGATCCAATGAGCAGTCTCAATCCGGTTTTTACTGTGAAGGATTGTATGATAGATGTTTTAATAAGAAATCATAAGGGATTGAATAAGAAAAGCGCTGTTAAAGAAGCGATAAAACTTTTGGAGGAAGTGAAGCTTCCTGATCCGAACAGCATGTTGGGGAAATATCCTCATCAGCTTTCAGGCGGTCAGCGTCAGCGTGTTATCATTGCTTTAGCATTATGCTGCAGTGCAGAATTTCTAATAGCTGATGAACCAACAAGAAATTTGGATGTAACCATTCAGGCAAGTATCCTGAAATTACTTAAAGAGTTACAGGTGAAGCATGGTTTGACTATGCTTTTTATTGCAAACAATCTGGGATTGATTTCAGCATTTTGTGATAAAGTGGGCGTGCTGCATAACGGAAAAATAATTGAAGAAGGAATAACAAGTGAATTAATTAAAAATCCAAAAAACGATTACACAAAATTACTTCTAAATGCTTATACTGTTTCAAGTGAAGTTGATATCGCCAAAAGTAACGATGAGGTTTTGCTTAAAGTTGAAAATCTAAAAAAGTATTTTTATGTTAATGATGATATACGTAAGATTAAGAATCAAAGTTTGCGTGCAGTTGATGATGTGAGTTTCCAGCTGGCCGCGGGGGAGACGATGGGTATAGTAGGAGAGTCAGGCTGCGGCAAATCCACTCTTGTCAATACTATACTAGGCCTTTATCCCCCAACTTCCGGCAAAGTATATTTTGAAGGTATTGACGTATATGGTGATGGCAAAAAGAAAAGAAACAATGTTTTTAAAAAGAATGTTCAGATTGTATTTCAGGATCCCTACTGGTCACTGAATCCTCGTTGGCTGGTAAAGGATATTGTTGCGGAACCGCTGGATGTATACGAAAAGTTAGGTGAACAAAGGCGGTTGGATAAAGTAATCGAATTGTTAGAGATGGTAAGGCTTAGCAAGGAGGCCTGTTTCAAATATCCCCATGAGTTTTCCGGCGGACAGCGTCAACGTATAGCCATTGCAAGAGCTTTGGCTTCCAATCCTAAACTCGTTGTGCTTGATGAACCTACATCATCAATTGATGTTCTTTCACAAAATCAAATACTAGAGCTGATAAAAGCATTGAAAAATAAATTTAATTTAACGAATATTTTGATATCACATGACTTAGCAGTTGTGCATGAATTATCTAATATGATTGCTGTTATGTATATGGGTAAAATTGTGGAAATGGGCCCTGCAGAGACTGTATTTAAAGCACCTTTACACCCTTATACAAAAGCATTGTTTGATTCCATTCCTAAAATAGGTGTTATGGGAATGAAAGGGGTTAATACCTTAGAAGGACAGATACCCAGCCCTATCAACCCGCCTTCAGGTTGCACATTTCATACACGCTGTCCCTATGCAACAAAGAAATGTGCCGAAGACATACCGGCAGAGACTATGGTTGGGGAAAAACACTATGTAAGGTGCTTAAATTTTGAGGAGAATGATGGAGGTATTAATTAATGAGAAATTTGACAAGAAGAGATCTACAAAATATCCTTTATGGCTGTACTATAATGGGAACCGGCGGCGGAGGCACTATGTCCGAGGGAATGGATTTGATTGATGAAGCTATAGCTGCAGGCAAACAATTTTACCTCGCAGATTTTGACGAAGTTGAAAAAGATTTATGCATTGGTACTCCTTATATGTGCGGCTCTGTTTCTCCTCCCACAGTTGAAGAGATAGAAAAATATGCTTGGCTGCCTATTGCAGATAAAAATCCTTTTTTGATTGCGGTGGAAACCTTGGAAAAAGTTTATGGACGTAAGCTGGATGCTGTTATTAGCACGGAATTGGGCGGTGCAAATACTGCTTCTGCGTTTTATACAGGGGCTATGCTTGATTGTATTATTATGGACGGTGATCCTGCCGGCCGCTCTGTGCCTGCATTACAGCATTCAACATATTTTCTTGATAATATACCTATGTGTCCCATGGCAGTGACGAATAAATACGGAGAAAGTGCAGTATTTACTCATGTGGCAGATGATACAAGAGGTGAGGATTTTGTACGGGCATTAGCTGTTGAAAGCCTAAACACTGTATATGTGGTTGACCATGTGAACACTGCGGAGGTTCTAAAAAAATCAGTACTAACAGGTTCTATAACAAATGCAGAAAGAATCGGAAAAGCATATCTGGAAGCTGTAGAAGATAATAAAGATTGTGCAGAAGCTATTATAAGAGCGGGCAAAGGCAAGATGATGTTCAAAGGCATTATAAAAAGTAATAGCTATGAGACCCGTGCAGGTTATACATTTGGTGATATGTATATTACAGGAATCGAAAATTATGTTGGACATGAACTAAAGATTTGGTATCAAAACGAAAATATTATAAGTTGGTTGGATGGCAAGTATTATGTAACTGTTCCCGATTTGATAATAGTAATGAATATGGATGAGAAATTTCCGCTGCTTAATCCCTATGCAAAGGAAGGCACCGTTGTTACTGTTTTGTGCCTACCTGCACCTGATGTTTGGACAACAAAGAAAGGACTTGAGGTTTTCGGACCAAAAAGCTTTGGATACAATGTAGACTGGATTCCCTTTTGCACAAAGTAACGAGAGGGACTGCTATCGGAGGAGCTACCGGA
>CAYXUX010000074.1:5514-9637 GCA_964468275.1 uncultured Clostridiaceae bacterium | reverse complement strand
TCCCTCATCTTTTAACGCCTTTATAAACCAGCCTATTGTAGAATCAGTATAATTAATCGCCTGAATATAATTCCCAAAGGTCGTATCTTCATGCCTTTTCTCCAGCTTAATTTTTTTATACATATCCGCCATCCTAAAAGGGTGGTGGCTTGATAGGGTGATTATAAAAGCATAGAAAGGTTCTTCCATCGTCTTTATGTAAGCCGCCGTTTGTTTGAAAAATTCACTGTCATTTATGCCAAATCCGATGATAGGATCTCCCACATGGTAATCTTCTTCACCACTATAAAACTTATCGAATCCTTGATAAACATAAGCTTTGTCTCTGTTCCAAAAGGAAGCTTTGTACCCATGAAAGGCGGCAGTATTATAGCCTTTGTCCTTTAATATCCAGGGCAACCCGTAAAAGGTGTTTTGATAATATTTTATATAGGTTTGGCCATCCATGGCAGGATAAAGGGAATTATGGGTTACAAACTCTGCATCGGAAGTATTGCCTCTCCCCAGCTGCTGATAATATCTATCGAAATAAATTGTATTTTCCTTTATAAGGCTATTTAGATTGGGCGTTATTACCTGTCCATTATATTCCCTGTTAATCACAAAGTTCTGCAAGCCCTCTACTTGGATAGTAATAACGTTTCGGCCCTTGGCGGCACCGTACAATTCTTTGTCCTTCTTTAGATTGTTTTTGATGGACTCCATGAGTAATTTATCACTATCATAGGAATCATCTTTTGAAAAAAATATGCGATGCACATCTGCTAAATGATAGGAGAAAAATTCTTGTTTAAATATATTTACATTATCACTATAAGCATTTATTGCTGCAGTGGATATAATTACTGCGGCTAATGCAGCTGTAGCAACTGCAAATGACTTTTTCCTGCTTGCTGTAGATTTGTTAACACGCCCTTTTATATAACCGATAATATAGCAAAGAATCAAAGGAATAATATCCGCGATTAATATTAAATAAGTGGGTTTTAAAACATCAGATATACTTTCTCCTATTACGGAAATTTGACTTAACTGTCTCAACATAATTATTGAGGTGAATTGATTGAAATATGTGAAGTATAATGCATCCGCAAACATGGCAAAGGATATGGTTATATAAACAGCCAGCAATACCGCTACTCGTTTATTCCCTTTTAACATATTGATTAGTGAGACGATGAAAATTATGTGAGTAAGACTTACTAAACTAAGGACAATACTGGTGCCTTTATCTTCAATAATAGTATAATAGAAAAATATCTTTATTAGAAAAAGAATTGATAACACTATATATTCAAGTATTTGCAGTCTTTGTTTTTTGAATACACTCATGGTTTCCGCCCTAATAATATAATTTCTTTTATATACCTTTAGCTGTACAAAGAATTTTATGCCTGCATTATAAATATTCTTAAATTTATAATAGTATGCTTAATTTATTTGTAAAACTATGGTATAAAAAACCTCTCCCTTTATAGGAGAGGTTTTTTTATCTCTACTGCACCCGCGGTACTGCCCCTTCGGAATACCTATTTCCCGCATTCCACAGCATAAATTCATCTACTCCGTTTTCTTCTAACGCTTTTATTTGTTCCATTACTTGCTTATCTCCATATTTTATATATCCTTTAACCCATGGAGCTGTAAAATCCTGTATCCATGGTCGTATTATTGCCGGAGTTTTCAATATGCTATTCTTTATGACGGAATCCTTAGTAGAATTATATACAGTACCATAAGGATTTGCATCAGGGATGGGTATCCCATATGTGCGATTGGCATAATGGCTGGGATACATCATAGGACATATATAATCAACAATATTGCTTATTGCCTCCCAATATTGGCCTAAAGACATATCATCCTCAACAGAGCCAACAAGTCCATATACATCGGCAGCTATATAGGCTTTCTTTGGTGATAATTCTTCTTTGGCATACTTTAGATAATTTTGTATTGTAGCAGGCTTTGATTCACCGGTTTCATTCCGGTAATCTAGTAGTTTGTCCAATTTCCCTCCGTCAGAAGCCGGGAATCTGACATAATCAAATTGTACCTCATTGAAACCTGCATCTACAGCTTCTTTAGAAACCTCTATATTGTACTCCCATAAATTTCTATCATGGGGAGATGCCCATATTAAACCATCATTATTCGTAAAAGGCTTTCCGGTATCTTTATAAATAATAGCTTTATCAGTATTGTGTGCAGTATAAGTAGGATCCTTAAAGGATACAATCCTAGCTATCGCATATATATTATTCTCTTTTAACTTTTTCATAAGTGCATCAATATCCTTTACGGTAGCCTTTTCATTAGCCTTAGGGCTAAACTTCTCAGCTGCCTTTGTTTCAAAAAGCATATAACCTCTGTCATCTTTAACATCTATTACAAAAGCGTTTATCCCACTTCTTTTTGACATTTCTATCAATTCATCAATTCTTTTGCTTCCGGCGGAGAAAATTGTAACATATATGCCGCGAACCTTTTCTCTGGGGTTTTCAAAATAATTTACTATCTTTTCTTGCGGGCTGTAATCCATATCCCTAAACTTCTCGCTTATTAATTCCATTGAGTCAGTTGTTATACTATCTTTACGCAGCCATCCCAGTAAGTCTTCCCCGTTACCATCAGCAAAGCTAATCATGCTCCAATAGTTATCATTATCATCTATTCTCTCTCCTATTAGGGAAACAGCCTGTCCCTTAGAAAGGGTAGCAATAACCTTGGCATTGCTTAGTGGTTCCTGTCTAATATTTAGCTTTCTGCCTTTTATAAATACAGTATTAATCGGGTACTCTATTTCCGGAATTACCTCTTCAATAAATTCCGGCTCCTCTTCTACCTCTATCGCTTCTTCTTCTTTTTCTGTCATTTCCTCGTTATTTTCTTCTATAATCGGTACAGACGAGTCCTGGGAAAAAATTTGTTGTACACAACCTGATAAAATTGATATTAGAAATAATGTCGTAAATAGAATAATAATCGCTTTTTTGTAATTCATATCGCACCTCTCACAATTCCTTATGATTATTAATTATACCACATTATTCGACTTTAAAGTTCCTAGAAATGTTCCAAAAAATATTGGAAATGAAATTGGTTGTTATAGTTAAAACATTATATATACTTACGCTTCTTGCCGGAGTATATTATACAGCAGCAGAGTTACAAAACCTAAACTTCTAAACTCATTCCGGGCGAAATCAAACTCTCCCCATTACATTAAACAAGGCTAGTTTATGATAAGTCCTGTCTGTGCCATGATTTCGCTTTTCCTCCATTTCGTTAAGAAGTTCCACGGTTTCTTCACAATGCTGCTGTATAATATACATCACGGCACATGTGAAAAAGCCTATATATTTGATTAAGATTATGTTGTGGGCAAAAGGTAGAATTCATCAGTCAAATCAAATATAATAAGCTTCTTATCAGAAATAGTTGAGTTACGAACTGTAACACCGGACTGATTGAAATGTATTATATTCTGAATTTTCTCAAACATATGTAGCATTACAATGATGTATATCTACGTTATCTAATATTTTTTCCTTTAATTCATCGCTGTTTTCAACCAATGCAATAGGTATCTTGGTGGCTTTATTAAAGTTGATTTGCACTCCATCCAACTTACCGCCTCTTTTCATGGTCTCCATGACTTCATCATAGGTTTTTTCTGATTTGACCCCAATAATCCGTATATCGTTGCCTCGTTTTTCCTTCATAAATGTATATAAAGTAAAATTTCCTTCTCCAATATCATGAACAGCGCAGAAAGCTATATCTGACAATTTAATTCTTTGCCAACTAAGCAGTCTTGTAATAACTATTTTATTTTCGTCAAGACTGATTTTCAAAACCATACCTTTATAGACCAGTGGTATCAAAAACCCAAGGCATATCACTATAAACCAAGCAAATACCCCTCTTTTTGTAAAAATAAGAATTGATGCAATAATTGCTATAATCGTTAATGCTACTAAAAAAGTACCTTTTAGATTACCGGCTTTGCCTCGACATACTACCATAATATCCACCTTTCTTTTCTACCGTGCTATATAGTATTTAAACACTTTATAAATAATAAATCAAACCTGATATAAAATCTTTACCCATTCCACAT
>CAYXUX010000074.1:1669-5414 GCA_964468275.1 uncultured Clostridiaceae bacterium | reverse complement strand
ATCATTCATATCTAAGAGCATCAATAGGATCAAGCTTTGCGGCTTTATTTGCAGGATATAATCCAAAAAATATTCCCACCGCTGATGAAAAACCAAAGGCCGCTAATATTACAGCCGTTGAAAGCCCCATAGAAAGATTTATCAATCTTCCTATGCCATAGCCCGCCGCTATACCTGTAGTCATCCCGATAATTCCACCGATTAAGCAAAGTATCAAAGATTCTGTAAGAAATTGTATCATAATATCTTTATTTTTCGCCCCTAAGGCTTTTCTAATACCTATTTCTCGTGTTCTTTCCGTTACAGAAACTAACATTATATTCATGACTCCGATACCGCCTACTAATAAGGATATGCCGGCAATAGCTCCTAAAACTCCGGTAAATATATTCATTATATCATTTACCATTTCCATTTCTTTAAATCCTTCTTCAGCAATATATTTATCTTTATTTCTATGAAGCTGCTCTAAAAGCCTTATAATTTTAGACGATACTTCTTCAGCCTTTGACATATCCTCTACGGCAACAGAAATATTCCAAATATTTGTATAGCCGAGAACCTTATCGGATATAGTTAAAGGAAAATATCCTACAGAAGGATAATTGTCACCGAACATAGCGGCAAGTTCTCCTATATTATTTTCACAAATACCTATGACAACCATATTCGTTTCTCTATTTCCCGTGCTTATTTTAATCTTTTCTCCAAGAACATCCGTATGACCAAACATCTTCATCGCAGTCAAGTCATCTATCACTACTACACTTTTACCGCTTTCCATATCCCTTTCGTTTATAAAGCGCCCTGATAACATTTTCAAATTCAATAGTTTTGTAAAATCCTCTGTAACAGCTCCGACAGCCGCTTCTTTTTTTAAATCCTCTGTTTTAAAATAACAAAACCCCTCCATATAAGGCATAGCATGAGTTACTTCAGGTATTTTACTTTTTATTGCCCTAGCATCTGCTAAGGTAAATAAATCCCTGCCTTCTATATCTTCTCCCCTTGTCTTAACCTTTATATTTATGATATCCATTCCAATCTTTTCAAATTGTCCTGTAATCGCTTTCTTACCGCCTTGTCCAATAGACACAATGGTAATAACAGAAGAAATACCTATTATAATTCCAAGCATGGTCAAAAAAGAACGCATTTTATTGGCTTTCACACTATATATTGCTGATTTAAAGCTTTCAAAAAAATTCATTAAGCATCGGCTCCTCATGTAAATTGCTTATATACTATTATACTTGAAATTTTACTATAAAGTATTATATTTTTTTAGTTTTTAAATATAAAAAAAGCCTCTACTTGAAAATACATCAAATAAAGGCTTTTAATTTGCAAACTTAATATGCTTTATTTATCTTTGGATATTATTAATTTACCTTTTTGCTCCATATTTTGTATATCATGTGCTTTTATCATTCCCTTTGATAATGTATATAAATCGTTATCAATATAGAGTATCCTTTCCACATTACTATCGCTTCTATACCAATTGCCCCCGGTTTTCTGATACTCTTCATCGCTTATATGGGTAATTCTATTTCTTAGTTGGAAACCCCTTTCCAAATCTAAGTTGTATATATAAGCACCTTGGAAGGCAAAGGAACCGTAAGTTGGTATTTTATCTCCGCTAAGACCTTTGTCTTTATCCTTTACTTCCATTAATGTGACGGGAAAAGCAATTAGGTTCTTTTCTTTCGAAAAAAGTAATGCCTTATGATTATATAAAAGCTCTGAATCTGTACCCCTGTCTCCGATTTTTACCGTGAATTTTTCTATAGGATTATTCACATCTGTTACGTCAAACAGAGCCATTTTCATGCCTAAATAATGTCCTGTCCTGTTAATCTCTTCCCCTTTACTATTCTTATTAACAACTTCTATGGTATCCTTACCAAATCCGATAATATGATTTTCATCATAAGGGTGCAGGTAATCACTATAGCCGGGGATTTTTAATGCACCTAGAATTTTAGGATTCTTAGCATCCTTTAAATCAATTACAAACAGAGGGTCTACGGATTTGAAGGTCACCATATAAGCTTTATCACCCATAAACCTCACAGAATAAATTTTTTCCCCGGGGGCAATATCCTCAATACTGCCGACTATTTGCATATCCTTATCCAGTACGTAGAGGTTATTCTTGGAGGTACCTTCATCTTCCCTCCAAATATCGCCTTTTGTCGTGGCTATTCTGAAATATTCTTTATTTTCATCCATGGAAAACTGATTAAGAATATCGCCGGGAACAGCGCCTTTACCTGTATAATGAAGTTTGCTTCCTTTAAAAGTAAATCTATACACCATAGTTTCTCTTTGGTTATAAGTGGGGATAGATTTTTCTTCGGGGTTTGCAGAATCATAAATAATAGGATTTATGGGCTTTATGGGGTGCTTTGTTGCAGTAACATATAGATTTTCTTCTGATGCGTAAATATTCTCACCATTTCCCAGATATGTGGAAACATTCACACCTTCTTCCGGCTTGCCAAAATCTATAGCCGCCACTAACAAATAATTTCTGCCTATACTGTCAGGGAAATAATATATTTTCTCCGGTGAAATATTTATAAATTCATCCTTAATAGCTGTATCTTTGTAAGACGGAGTGAAATTATCATCTACACTATCCATTATACGATAATAGTTTAAGTATCTGTTTGATACCAGATACAGCATGTCACCTATTTTTCTGGAGGACAGATAGTTACCTTCCAACTCAATCTCCCTTGATTTTTTTATGTCATCTTTATTCTTTATATCGTATTCAATAAGCTTTACAGTTCCGTATGAATAGCGGGGTAGTATAGCTGAGCTTTTAGCCATAGGTCTATATATAGGAATATTATTGGCTGAGGTTCCTATTACTACAAGCCTTTCATCGTCAACATACAGCTCAATGGGATAAAGTTTTTCCTCCGACATGCTTAGAGATTTTATCATTTTCATCTCATTTGAAGGATAGATTTTTGCAATCACTATATCCTCATTGTTTACTTGATATAGATATTCACCATCGGTTTTAACAATATCCGCTTCGTCTACTCCCTGAACTTGTACATTTGTTGTGGAAAAATCCGGTGAAGTTGCTGTTGATTTTTGTTTATTAAGGCTTTGGACTCCGTTGCTATCTGGTGCAGCCGCCCCTTCATTAACAGCCATATCAAATCCAAATCTGGCTCCATAATCAATCAATTCCGAATCCTTAAAATCTCCCATTAACTTTTCCAAGTTTTCTAGTGTACCTATAACAGGGAGTTTCTCGGGAACTATATCCGGTATAGTAAATTTCATCTTTAAGGCAGGCTCTATACTTCTACCTGTTAAGTATTTGACATCCCTAGTAATATACAAAGTATAGGTTTCGCCTTTTCTATATTCAGTACCTTCAGGCTCAACGACTATTGATTTGAAGTCACTTCCTATCCTCACGGGTACCGGTACCTTTTCTTCCTTGGAATCCAGTACATAGACATTTTCATCAGTAACAGTTCTCGGAGACAAAGGTTTATCAAAAGGTATAGTTATTTCCTCCTCCGGATAAACCCTGTCCATTTTCGGCAACTCCTCATATGTATTTGCATAGATTACAAAGGGCGCTATTATTGCTAATATAAGTATTAAAATCAAAAAGTATTTCATATATTTGTAAACCATACGCATAAATCATCACCTTCCCGTTTTTAACTAATTTATTCTATAGACGATGAATATATGAAATAGTTCCACT
>CAYXUX010000074.1:0-1569 GCA_964468275.1 uncultured Clostridiaceae bacterium | reverse complement strand
TATATGCAAATAGCCGGGAAATTCCCGGCTATTTTAATGAAAAACAATATTTTTTTATTCAACTGGCTTAAGCCTAGCTGTAAAGTGTCTTAATACCTTCGGCTCATATTCTATTTCAAGGCCTTTTACCTCCGATGCCTTATCCTTAAGAGCGATTAAACAATCGGCAATATAATCCATATGGTTATCTGTATAAACTCTTCTGGGTATAGTTAACCTTAAAAGTTCCATATCGGATTCTCTTTGTTCACCGGTCTCAGGATCACGTCCTAATAAAAAGGAACCAATTTCAACGCCTCTTACTCCGCCTTCAATATAAAGAGCATTTGCCAATGCCTGTGCCGGGAATTCATAATATGGTATATGAGGTAGCATTTTTTTCGCATCTACAAAGATTGCATGGCCTCCGGGAGGTGATTGAATAGCTACACCACCGTCAACCAACCTCTGCCCAAGATAATTTATCTGATTAATCCTGTATTCAAGGTATGGTTCCTCGGTACCTTCCATAAGACCTATGGCTAATGCTTCAATATCTCTTCCGGATAATCCGCCGTAAGTTGGAAAACCTTCATAGGGTACTGTTAAAGACCTTGTGCTGATATATAATTCTTCATCGTCCTTTATTCCAACAAGTCCGCCCATATTTACAATAGCATCTTTTTTAGCACTCATTGTAAAGCCTTCTGCATAAGAAAACATTTCCTTAACAATTTCTCTTATGGGTGTGTTCTCGTATCCCTTTTCACGGATTTTAATAAAGTAAGCATTCTCAGCAAACCTTGCCGCATCAATAAATACCCTTATACCATGCTTATCACATATTTCTTTTACCGCTTTAATATTCGCCATTGATACAGGCTGTCCGCCGGCACTGTTACAAGTTACAGTTATTATTAAAAATGCAATATTTTCTACGCCTCTGTTATTAATGTAGTTTTCTAACTTTTCCGTGTCAAAATCACCTTTAAATGGATATGGAGTCACCGTATCAAAAGCCCTGTCATGTATTAGGTTTATTGCATGTGCACCTGCCAATTCAATATGTGCCATTGTCGTATCAAAGTGCATATTTCCCAATACGTCCTGGCCTTTTTTAATCATTTGCGGAAAAAACACCTTTTCCGCTCCCCTGCCTTGGTGAGAAGGAATAATGTATTTATATCCGAATAAATCTCTTGCTACCGACTCTAAGTGATAAAAGTTCCTGCTGCCTGCGTAGGATTCATCACCCATCATCAGTCCTGCCCATTGTCTGTCACTCATAGCCCCTGATCCGCTATCGCTTAAAATGTCTATAAAAATTTCCTCCGCTTTCAATGAAAAAGGATTATAGCCCGCCCTTTCTAATGCCTTTACCCTTTCCTCCTTAGAAATTAATTTAATAGGTTCTACCATCTTGATTTTAAATGGTTCCGGTTTTTTCATTTTTTTACCTCCCTTTATTTATAATAATACCTGTGCAACATGCTATTTCGTGTAAAAACGATTTTGACGTTCTGAACTTTCCTATCCCGTCATTTGAACCTCTCCACCCCGTCATTCTGAACGTCAGTGAAGAATCTTCTT
>CAYXUX010000073.1:2028-9847 GCA_964468275.1 uncultured Clostridiaceae bacterium | reverse complement strand
GTTAAAACTATATCTCTGAGGTGGATTTATGTTAAAATTTATAAATCAATACATTGATAATGTTGAGAAAAAAGAAAAGAAGAAAAGTTTTTTTATTGATGATTTGGAAAACTATATTATAAAAAAATGCGGAGGATATTCTGCTTATCTGGATAAGGGAGGATATTTTACTTTTCACAATTACATCAAAGGGTTAGAGGGAGAGAAGGTAATAGCAGGATTTAAAACCGTTAAGTATAACGGTAAAAACCCGCCTCTTAAAACTCGTTGGTCTATACTGCAAAAAGACATTTCTTCAACATGGCCTGAGAATGAAATGCTAAGACTATCCGATTTGCTGGATTTCAGTTTTTATAAAAAAAACCCGGATTTGCAGACAGAAAAAGTATGGCAGTACATAAATAATATTTATAAATTTTTAGAGGATAAAGAAAATCGTCTTTGGTCGAGTTGTGAGGAAAGGTGCTTGGAACTATTTAATAATGAGAAGTTTTTAGATGATAGGGAATCACAAATATTAAAAAGGCTTAATCTATCTTATGATGATTTAAAAATGAAAAAGTATGGTCATATGTTTGTTTATTGGAACAGAGGCACCCCCAATATAGAAAAGATAATTATATTGGAGAACCATTCCACATTTTTTACTTTTAAGAGAGCTGCTATGGCAGGAAAGGATATTTTCGGTTTCATTCCCGATGCGTTGATATACGGTGAAGGAAAGAAAATTATAAAAAGCTTTTCATTTTTAGAGGAAATCACAGATATAAATAAAGTAAAGGCTCTATATTTTGGTGATATAGATCCGGAAGGCTTTATGATATATCGGTTGCTAAGAGAAAAATTCCGGGATGTGAATATAAGTCTGCTATTAGAGGCATATAGTGCTTTACTTGATTTAAACAAATTTAGACATTCTTTTGAAGGACAAAGTGAAAATAAAGAGAATATAAACTATATTCTTGATGAATTGTATAGAAATAATATGGACATGGAAAGGAATAAGATTAAAGAATTATTTCAAGAAAAACTTCGTATTCCTCAAGAATATATAACTTATGAATACTTAATGGGATTATAGGAGACAACCATGGAGCGAGTTGAAAAAGGATTAAAAGACAGACTGAAAAAGATTCAGGCTATAAGGATGCTTGGTACGGGAATGGATGCAGGGGATCTGAACGAACATGTACATGAGATATGTCTTTTATTGTTGTTAAAGGTTTTTAGGAGAGAAATCACAGAAAACCCCAATAGGACAAGAGCGGATCTGATAGGAATGACTGAAGAGATTATTAGAGAGATGAAGCTTTATGCCCATCGTGATATTGCCGAGCGGTTGGTGGACGGAGTGTTGTGGCATAAGGATCCAAATAGACAGGACCCCTTTCAGTGTCTTATTTTTGATGAGGATAAAGGTGAGCATGAGCTTTATAAATTTCGTTATCTTAGAATTGACAGAGAACATAGTGAATTGGAAAAGGGCGGACCCTTTGTTTACATGCTGACGGAAGAGGCTCAGGAAATCATTTTTATTACCCGAGAAATCTTGGAAGAATTCGGTTTTGATATTGAACAATTCTATACATTACAGCTTATAAAGAGCGGAAATTTTCATAAAGCGGAGAGCAGTGTCAATAATTTAATAGCCAGAGTCAGAACACTCATAAGAAGAGAAAAGGAATACAGAAGAGATATTTTAAGAGATCCTCATTTGATATTTATGGATAATAGGAATATTAGAAATAAAGGTGATGAGGAAATAAAAAGACAGTTTGAAGAAGAACAAAAAGTTTTTGATGATATGTTTTCCTGGAAGGACAGGATGAATACTTTTCCTCAAGATAAAAAAGTGGAAGCGGAATTGGTTTTTGAAGAATTGGAAAGGGCTAGGGTTCTTCATAATATATTGGCAAAGCTGGTTGTGGAGAATATGGCTTATACAGTAGAAGTAAGAGTGAAATATCCTGATAGTTTTTGGCGTACCTCCACCCTTACTTTTAAAAATGATATTTGGAAAAACAATATCGTAAAAAATGGACTTTTGCATTTTGATATTTTTGAAGATATATTGAATCCCTTGTTTTCTCCGGAAATAGATTTTATTTTCCCCTTGGACTGGGCTTGGGATGAGCAAAGATTAAGAAAAAGAGAAGAAATAATATGGGAAGAAGAAGCAGTCATAGAAGAAGAATGGGAAGTAGAGGAAATAGACTGGGAAATGATTTTAGATATTTGGGGCAAAGTTTTTGACAGTTTGATTGAAAAAGGAGAATTTTCAATTAGGGAACTACAACACTTAGATGAAAGTGAAAAAGAAAAATGGCTTAGCCAAAGGATAAATATAGACCTGTTTATGATGTTTGTCATTACCGGAGTTCAATTAAAGATAGATGATAGGAATATTGATGAAAGGTTAGAGCTATTTACGAGACTTTGCAACAGGGATGAAAAATATAAAAGACTTATAGGCAAAACCATTAAATCTCACAATGAGAAGGATAAAAAGCCATTAATTTGGGATGAAATATTTATATCTCCTTATAAAATATTTATTGAGGGAGGGGTAAGGTAGTGTTTGGAAGAGAACAGTTACAAAAAGGTGGGGAATTATTTTTTTATCTATTAAAGAATCAAATAATACCCTTATCCGATACCCTTGCTTATGATTTTATAAATAATCCGGATATTCAGGAAATTGTAAAGACCATGGCGGAACAAGGAGGACTGAGAGTATTTGAAACTCGAGAAAATATTCATATGGTAAGCAAGGGTGATGATTCGATTTTTGCGACCTCTTATACTCAAATGAAATCCAAATACAAGAAGCTGGAAAGAAAGAAGCATTTTTATCTGGCAAACATAATAATCTGCATATATTTAGCGGAAGTGGATAAAGAAAAGAATATTCGTCTTAGATGGGAAGAGGAAGGCATCACTTATTATGCCTTGGAAAACCTTATTACCAATCAACTGGAGTCTTGGAAAAAAAGACTTGATGAAGAGGAAGGGTTTTCAGAAGATTGGGGAATAGCCATAGAAGAAATCTATGATATTTGGGTTAATGATTTTTCCATCAGCAAGCAATCAAAAACAGGAGAAATAGAAGTACAAAGAACCAGAGACAATAGATTCAGCTTTATCCATGAGGCCTTGAGGCCTTTAGCGGATCAAAACCTTATAATAGATAATACAATGGAGTTAAAAATATTACCAAAGAATGAATTGTACGAAAGATTGGATAGACTTTATCATAGACAGGAGCGGTATGATGAGATTATGAAGTTGATAGCGAGTACAAAGGAGGAAGAGGCAAATGCCCAGGCTGACCAAGATTAGAATCGTAGGCTGCAGATACGACAACTTCCGCAAAAGACATGAAAATTCCATATATGATTTGACACGGGACGGTGAGCCGGATCATACCCTTTTTACATTAAATAATCAAGGGGGCAAGGGGGTATTAATGCAATTAATATCCCAGATTGTAATGCCGGAAACAAGATGGGGCAAGCAAAGCGGCAATAAGATAACGAGCATGTTCTATGATCAAAGTAATAGGCTCAGACCCTATACCTTTCATGTAATCATGGAATGGAAGCTGGAGACTATCCCGGATAAATGGTTGATTACGGGTATTTGTATGTCTGCCTTCATGAGAAGTGAGGAAAAAGAAGAGGGAGAAGATAAGGGCGAGAGGCAAGTTGGACTAAATTATTTTCTATACACTCATGAACATCGTGGAGATACGTATTTTACTGTTGAAAGTATCCCTGCCTATTATACTAAAGATAGAAAGGCAGCGGAATACAAAGAGTTTGAAAATTTTATCAATGACAACAGGAAATACTTTATTAAATATTCGCAAAGTCAGGCAAAGAGATTGGATTCGGATTATTATAATTATCTAAGGAGTCTGGGAATAACCAAGCCGGAATGGGAGATTCTAAAACTTATAAATAAAGTTGAGGGCGGCGTAGGAGATTATTTTTCCCGGGCCTCCGATAACAGGGCAATATTTGACAGATTTATCATTCCTGCTATAACGGAAAATATGAAAAACTATATGGAAGAGGATCAGGACAGCTTAAAAGAAATGTTTAAAAGCAATCTGTCCATAACAAAGAATTTGCCTATTCTCCTTAAAAGAGAAGGAGATTTCAGAGAACTTATATATTATATAGAGCCTCTTATAGAGTCCACAGATGTTGGTATGAGAAGGATGCAAATGCTTGAAAGATGCATAGCCGACGGTAATAATATCTATGCTATATTAAAAAATATTTTTGCAGATATAGAAAAAGATATTGAAGTCTGGACAAAGGAGAAAGATAATTCATTAATAAAACAAAAAGAACTGAACTTTGAAAAGGATAATCTGCCTTATGTGCAGCTTATAAGGGAAGAGGCAGAATTAAATGATTCAATGGAAGAAAGCCTTGGGCTAAAAGAAGAAATATCAAAAACTATTGATGAATTATTGGAAAAAGAGAGGCGATATAAAGTCAGTGAGCTCCTGTTGGAAAAGAAAGATTTGCACAATAAAGAATCCGGATTTATAAAGAAAAGGGATATATTGAGAGAAACTTTAAAGGTAGAGGAAACCGAAGAAGAGATAAAAACTCTTGATGAAATAATAAAAGCCAAATGGGAAGAAACCCGTTTAAACTGGGAAAAAATAAGCCGGAATCATTATTCTTATATTAATTATCTAAAAAATAAGAATAATAAGCTGGAAAAAGTCAAAGCAAAAGAAAATAATGATATATTGCAAAAAAATATAGAAATAAAACTTTTTGAAGATAAGGAAAAGGCTTTGGAAAAAGATAAAGGAAAGTTGGAAGAGGTTTTTGATCCCTTTAGAATGGCTATGCCGGAGATACTTATAAGTGAGCTCAGGGAACAATATGATGAAGAATACCAAGGGATAGAAGATTTAGAAAAAGATATAACGGAAAATGAAAATCAAAAAGATAATGTATTAGCCTTGCAAACGGAAAACAAGGTTAAGATAGATATTTTAGAAAAACAAATAAAAGAACAAGAAAAGCTGTTAAAGGATGTAAAGGAAAAGGAAGAAGACCTGAAACAAAAAATATGCAGCCAACTTAATTTGGATTTTCACAAAGAAGTATATAGAGAAAGTTGGCTTGAAAACAAAAATTATCAGTTAAGTAAGCTCATTGAAGAAAAAAAGGAACTATTGGAAGAACAGAAACTGGAACTTTGGGAGAATAATTTAGACAAAAGCCTGAACACGGAGGATTATTGGATACCTAATAAGGATACTGTTTCTATAAAAGATAAGATAAATGACTTAGGTATATCGGTTCAATTGGGAGCGGAATACATGTCTTTAAGGGAAGAAAAGGAGAGAACAGAGCTTATTGAGAAATATCCTATGCTGCCTTACGGATTATTGATTGCTAACGAAAAGGATTGGCAAATCATTAAAGATAATTTGACGGAGTCCCTTTTTCTACGATCCTATATCCCTGTATTTGTTCGTTCTCAAATGAAAGCAACTGATGAGGAAAGTTTTAAAACCATAGAAAACTATGGTATAAGGCTAGCCATCGAGGCAGATGAATATGCTAATTGGCTTAAAGAAATTCGGGATAAAGATGCTCAAATAGCCGGTAATATAAAGATATTAGCAGATAAAATAGGATTTTTAGAAAAACTGGTAATGGATATTGAAAACCAATTAAAAAGCAAGAGCTCTTTGGCTATTATAGAAGAGATTGAGGATAATAAAGGAGAATTAGACACATTAAAGGATGAAAAAGATATACTATACAATAATTTAGAGGAAATAGCAGAAACAATAAAGAGGCTGAAAAAGAACAAAGCCCAATTGGAAAATAAGCATAAAAACACAGAAAAGGATATAGAAAAGCTTAATGAATATATTAGCAAGCTGAAGGATATTGAAAAAGAAAGGGTAAATATTGAGTCCTTAAAAAAAGAGATTTCCTTATCAGAGGATAAGGTAGAAACAATAAAAAAAGATATTTTATATACAGATGAGATGATTAAAGTATATAGCTTGGATTATGAAAAATGGTTATTGCGTTTAAAAAATATAATTAAAGATATACAAGATATAATTGCTGAAGCAAGCTTTGATGATAAAAAATATAAAGAGGAATTTTACGAAAATGAAACACTTCCCAAATACTATGAGATTGATGAGGATTTCACCTATACTTTAAATAAAAGACAAAGTCTCGCAATGGAAGCAGATAATAAAAATAGTGAGATAATAGCAATTAATAAGGATATTGAATATACAAAGATAGATATAGAAAGATTGGAAAAACAATTAGACAAAATCGATGTCAAATGGGCTGACTATAAAGAAATTAGTGAAACAAAAGATATGCATAGAGTTAATTTAGAAAACATTTTAAAAGAATTGGAAATGTCTAAGACGAAAAAGCAGGAAATTCATGATAGGATTACTGAAATGAAAGTTAAGTTAGATGGAATAAGAAAAGATAAAAGAAAAATAGAGAAAAGTTTAAATGAGATTTATGGCAGAGCACCGCTGCATTGGGAGCATGTTGATTTAGTACAAAAAGAATATGAGATAGTACATAATATAATTGATAATGAAAGCTATTTGACAAAAGCAGAGGGAATATTAAAAGATTTAGATGAGAAAAAAATGAAAACATATCAAGTGATATCGGATATTAAGGCATATAGGGAGCTAGACAGCGGAAAAGGTAAAGTAGATGAATACATAATGGAAGAAATAAAACAAAACCCCCATGATGAACTGGGAAAATGGGTTAGTAAATACAATAAGATTAAGGATGATTTAAATAATAATTATAATCAGGTTTTAAAGGATATTGACGATTTTGGTAATTACGTAAGAGGCAATATTTATGATGAAATTTTAAAAAGCAGAATCTTGCAGCATATTACAAATATAAAGATAGACAGATATAAAAGCAATCTTGAGTCTTTTAAAAGTATGAAAGAGCATTTTCAAAAAGAGATAAACACTATTGCGACAGATAAAGAAAAGGCGGAGGAAGTCAGAGAGCAATGGGCTCAAAGAGCGGCCAGGCATGCGATAAAGATTATTGAATCCTTAAAGGAAATGATAGCGGGCATGAATTTCGTCAATGAAAATAATCACGTATTTCCGCTAGTCAGTCTAAAGGGTGAAGAAATGCTGCCTAAGGAAGAGGAAGAAATAATCTATGGCTTGAAAGAGTATTTTGTAGAATCCATATCCAAGTTATTGAAAGAAAATGAAGAGATAGAAAGTATAGATGAGAAGATAATTGATAACTTGATGGGGGATCAGGCTATTTTTGCCCGGGCGGTAGGAGGAAGACATCCCAAGCTTATGGTATATAAGATGACGGAGAAAAATGAATTTCGTTATGCCAAGCCCAGAGACTACTACTATACATCTTGGGAAGCTATAAATAAAGGTGAAGGTGATGCCCCGGAGGGAAGCGGAGGTCAAACCCTATCGGTGAATACCTTTGTTATAATGATGCTTATGAATTATAGGAAGCGATATATAGGGAATAAAAGACCTTGGACGGTGTTGCTTTTGGATAATCCTTTTGGTAAGGCATCGGGGAAGCATGTTTTGGATCCTATATTTGAAATAGCGGATAAGCTTAATTTTCAAATCATAGCTTTAGCCGCACCAGAAATAATAAAAGCGGAAATCAGTGAAAGGTTTCCGATATTTTGGGAGTTAAAAATTCAAGATACTACAGATTACACCTCAGGAACGGTAACAGGCGAAATGATTCACGGAGGAAGGATTAATAAAAGATAGCGAAAC
>CAYXUX010000073.1:0-1928 GCA_964468275.1 uncultured Clostridiaceae bacterium | reverse complement strand
ACACCTCACCCATTTTGGGTGAGGTGTTTTATTGTAAAATCACCCTTTATGGGTGGCGATTTTTTCATAAAACTGGATTATAGTGTATTCTGAACTTCTAATTTAAAATACATAAGTTCATAAATTAAGAATTACCAATTAAAAAAAGGGGGGTAGTATTAACTATTTTAACAAAAGCAGAAAATTATAAAAGTAAAAATAAAAAATAAAGGAGAGAAAGAAATGAAGAAACATTTATCGTTATTTATCGCATTAACTATCGTTTTTAGTTTAGTAAGCGGGCTCGGTATAGCAGTTTCAGCAGATGACAATTATCAATGGGTACTTGTGGATACTTACTATTTTCCAATACCACCTGAAAACAACGAAGAAACTATCATGAGGACTTGTAAAAGCAGCTTAGGAAATAATACAGCGGATTTAGAATTTATTATGCATGACCCTTATGATAAAAACAATCAAAGTCATCTTCATGCTATATATAGATGGAGCGATTTACCTCAAGTCATACAGCCAAACGGAAGGTTAGTTGTAAATGTAGAACAACAAGCAATAACGAGAAATCTTGGTGGTAGGACGGATATTTTTTATCCTTATATGAAATCGGATGCACCTGATCTTGAGTTTGGTTATGGAACAGCAACCAAAGAAGATGCAGTAATTATCCTCCCCAATGGGACAGAAGAAAGATATGCCTCATTCGGATATGGTGGCAATGAGCTACTCCAAAGTAACTGCTCATTTGATATGGTAATTAAGGATTTTGGAAAAGGTTTTTCGGAAAATCAAAGGAAAGGCGTTTATGTTGGTTTTTATGGTTTATCAAAACTAATGGGCGCAAGATATGTATATGAATGGCAGAAAATAGGCAGTACAGTAGGCGCTTTCCCTACAGAAACTACTGTAACCATAGTTTCAACACAGCAAGAGCCAACAACTTCCGGTCAAGCATTGGAAGGCTGGAGCCATACGGCGGATGTAATGCTTAACTATCCCGGATATTTAAAAGTACAGTATTATGACTATTCGGGAAGACATGATACGAGAGAAGACTCTTTTGCAAGCAGAAGAGGAGTACCCATAATACAAAAAGCGGAACGAGGTAATTACAACGAAAATAATATGGGTACAGGATGGTTTTCAGGACACCAAAACACAATGCCCGATGGTATGAATAAAGCATCTAAAATATGGGGCTATTTCAAAGCACCGGAAACAGGTTCATACAAATTCGGCTCCTTTTCTGATGACGGCGCATATGGATATATAGTCGCAAATGGTACAAAAACTGAATTTGTCGATGACTGGAGAATTGCCGGACCCAGTTATAGAAGTAATAATGAATCATTTAATCTGAAAAAAGACGCCTACTATCCCGTTTATTTAGAATGGTTTGAAGGAATGCCGACAGAAACTGCATCTATTTTCTGTTATAAATTAAATGACTCGGACTGGAAGGATGTGGGGGCGGAAATGTATCCCAGCGTTTCCAACACCCCGGGGGAAATAGCAGGAGAATATTTCGAGCCGCCAAAAACACCGGAAGAAGTTCAAAAACCTGTCACGCCGCCTTCAACTCCGGTGTCAACGGATACAGGAGCAGAAGCATTTGAATCAGGAGTCAGAGTGATGTGGCCATCAACATCAAATATACTTGGCTACAGACTATATAGGTCCAAGAATCAAGGACAATTAGGTTTATCAGTAACAGACTTTTATATTACCGGTACATCCTATGCTGATGTAAATGTAGAGCCAAATACTACCTATTATTACTCAGTAAAACCTGTACTAGCGGAAGCAGATCCTTTTAATAATATAGAAGAAAAGTTGGGCGATGTAATAGCAACCTTTGTAATAACAACGGGAAGTGAAATAATATACAATCCCAATTTAACTAAACATTTTATAATGCTTAAACTTGACAG
>CAYXUX010000072.1:0-9941 GCA_964468275.1 uncultured Clostridiaceae bacterium | reverse complement strand
GGTCAAGATCCTTGGGCTATACCGGGAGACCAAAGGTCTCCCCTACAATTACACAATGCTCGCCATCGCTCTGCCGTCGTTTTTACACTCGATAATCCGCCTTGACACCCCAGATTTCGTTGGCGTATTCTATTATCGTCCTGTCGCTGGAGAAGATTCCGGAGTTTGCTATGTTTATCAACGCTTTCTTATGCCATTCCATCTTATCCCTGTATAATTCATCAATCCTATTTTGTGCCTTTACATAGGAATCGAAGTCTTTAAGCACGAAGTATTCGTCATTACCGATAAGCAATGAATCAACTATTGCGGAGAATTCTTCCTTCTTGTTTAAATCCGAATTTGAAATACCGTCAATAACCCTTCTTATTCTTGAATCATTATTATAATATTCTATGGAATTATAGCCGCCATATATATAGTATTCCATAACCTCTTTCTCCGTAAGGCCGAATACTACTATATTCTCATCGCCTGCAGCATCTCTTATTTCAACATTAGCACCATCTAAAGTGGCTATGGTTATTGCACCGTTCATCATGAATTTCATGTTGCCGGTACCGGAAGCTTCCTTTGTAGTTGTCGATATTTGTTCGCTTACATCGGCTGCGGGAATTATCCTCTCTGCGATGGATACTTTATAATCCTCGATAAAGACTATTTTTATCTTATCCTTTATTGTCTTATCATTATTAATCATATCCGCTACAGTGTTGATAAGCTTAATGGTTTGTTTTGCCAGCCGATAACTGGGAGCCGCCTTCCCCGCAAAAATAAAGGTTCGAGGAATAATATCAAGCTCCGGATTATCCGATAGTCTATAATATAAATCCATAACATTCATAATATTTAGCAGCTGCCTTTTATATGCATGGATTCTTTTCACATGAACATCAAATATAGAATCAGGATCTATATTCACATCCAATGAATCCTTTATTTTGTCAATTAAAGCAAGTTTATTTTTTCTTTTTATATCAGCTAATCTTTCTAAAAATGCATTATCCTTGCAAAAGCATTCGAGTCTGTTCAAATCAGTAGGATGATAAATCCACCTTTTTCCTATGCTTTCTGAAATAAGGCCGGAAAGTTCCGGATTTGAAAGCAGTAACCAGCGTCTATGGGTTACTCCGTTGGTCTTATTGCAAAATTTATAAGGATAATAGTTGTAAAAATCGGACATAACCTGTTTTTTCAGTATCTCCGAATGGATCTTTGCAACTCCGTTAACGGTTTTACTTCCTGCAACAGCCAGATGAGCCATCTTCACATACCCATCCGCTATTATGGCCATTCGAGAAATCCTATCCCAGTCGCCTTCATATTTAATCCATAATTCTTTGCAGAATCTTTCATTGATTTCGTTTACAATCATATAGATTCTGGGCATAAGAGTCCTGAACATATCGATACTCCACTTCTCCATTGCTTCGGGCAGTATTGTATGGTTTGTGTAAGATACTGTTCTGGTCGTTATGCCCCATGCCTTATCCCAACTCAAACCTTCCTCGTCTATGAGGATTCTCATAAGCTCCGGTATAACAAGAGCGGGATGAGTATCGTTTATCTGAATTGCAATATGGACATCGAAATAAGAAAGATCACCATATAGCTTTTTATATCTTCTCATTATGCTTTGTATCCCCGCAGATACAAAGAAGTACTGCTGCTTTAGTCTTAACAGTCTTCCTTCTTCAATATCACTATTTGGGTAAAGTATTTGAGATATGGTTTCTACATTATATTTCTCTTCTACGGCTTTCAAGTATTCTCCTCGGCTGAATAATGTAAAATCAAGTTCTTTTTGTTTGGCTTCGGCACTCCAAAGTCTAAGAGTGTTAACCGTGTTATTTTGAAAACCAATGATTGGTGTATCGTAAGGCACCGCTAAAACCGTATCGCAGTTCTCATGTATTATTTTTAAACCATCCTCTTGCCAAACTTCTTTTATGGTACCGCCGAACCTCACTTCAACAGCTTTATCCTCTTTTCTCAGCTCCCATATACCCCCCGTAGTCAACCAATTATCCGATAATTCCACTTGATGCCCATCTATTATCTTTTGTTTGAAAAAACCATATTTATAACGTATTCCGCAACCATGTCCCGCTATATTTAAAGAAGCCATAGAATCCAAAAAGCATGCGGCTAACCTTCCTAAACCGCCATTCCCCAAGCCTTGGTCATTTTCCATATCAATAATCTCTTCATAATCTATATGAAGTCCCTTTAATGCTTCTTTAAATATATCCAATAGACCTAGATTAATAAGGTTGCTTTCTAAAAGTTTCCCTAATAAAAATTCCATGGAAAAATAATAGACTTGCTTTGTTTTATTTCTTTTATACATATTATTTGTTTTTATTATGTCCTCATTGCTGTACTTTCTTATAACATTACCTATTGCCAAGTATTTGTTTAATCTGCTTGCATCCTCAAGCTCAACGCCAAAATTATCTCTTAATTCGTCTACAATATCATTTTTAAAGCTTTTTGCATCTGTCGGTCTTGATAAAGCCATTATTTTTCCCCCATCACTTTTTCATACAATTTTTTATACTTATCCGATGATTTTTGCCAACTGTTATCCAATCTCATAGCACTTTGCATTATAGTTTTCCACACCTTTTTATCATGATAAAATTTTATTGCATAATCTATAATATCACTCAATTCACCGGGATTGTAATTCTTGAAACTGAACCCGGTGCCTTCCCTTGTATATTCGTTATAGGGTATGACGGTATCTTTTAATCCGCCGGTTTCTCTTACAATAGGCACTGTTCCATACTTTGAAGCTATCATCTGCCCAAGTCCGCAGGGTTCGAACAATGACGGCATTAAGAATATATCTGAAGCTGCATATATTTTACGAGCCAATCTATCCGCAAACATAATATTAACGGAAATCTTTTTGGGATACACAGTTTTTATTTCATAAAGCATATCCTCGTAATGCTTATCTCCGGTGCCTAAAATAACTATTTGGAGATTCTTTTTTATTATTTCCTCGAGCCTTGCAAGTAGAATATCAATTCCTTTTTGTTTTACAAGCCTTGTTACCATGCCTATCATGGGAGCTTCGGCATCTGCATTCAAACCCAATTCTTTTTGTAAACTTATCTTATTATTCACTTTGAGATTTATCGTTTTATCATCATATTTCTGATAAATGGCAGTATCGTGAGCAGGATTATACCTGTTATAATCAATACCGTTCTCTATACCAAAAAGTATATTGCTTTTTGCACGCAATATATCATCCAATCTTTCCCCATATAACGGAGTTTTAATTTCTTCGGCATAATTTTGGCTAACCGTTGTGATTATATCGGAATAATTAAGTCCGCCTTTCATGAAGCTGACTCCTCCATAAAACTCAAGGCCGGAAATATTAAAAGCACTCTCATCAAATCCTAATAAGTCCTCTAAAATCTCTTTAGGAAATACACCTTGATAATATAGATTATGTATAGTAAATATGGTTTTGATACCATTATATTTCGGATAATCAATTCTTAACATAGGAGCAATCATGCCCGTTTGCCAGTCATGACAATGAATTATATCAGGCATAAAATCAATATATTCCAATGATTCTATCACAGCTCTGCAGAAAAAAGCAAATCTCTCCGCTTCATCATAATGCCCGTACATACCGCTTCTTTTGAAATAGTATTCATTATCAACGAAGTAAAAGGGGACTCCCTCATGTTCCAAATATTCAATACCGCAATACTGATTTCTCCAACCGACATTTACGTTAAAAGCATTTAACTTTTTCATCCCATTCTGGTAGTTAAAAGGTATCTCTGAATATTTAGGCAGTATTACGGCTGCATCTATATCTATATTTCTCATCTCTTTTGATAAAGAATAAATGACTTCTCCCAAACCGCCGCTTTTGATAAAAGGTGCAGACTCGGAAGCCACAAATAGTACCTTTGCCATTTCCTAATCACCTCAAATTATTTGATTTTTTTCTATTATTACAGGACTATCCCATGTTCCTTTTAATATTTCACCTGATGAGATAACAACATTTTTATCCAGTATCACATGCTCTAAAACCGTATCTTCTCCTATTCTGGAATTTTGCATGATTATACAATTATTTATCTTTGCCCCCTGTTGTACATTCACCCTTCTGAATAAAACGGAATTCTCCACTGTACCGTCTATGCAACAACCGCTTGCTATCATGGAATTAGTGACCTCCGCATTCACTTGATATTTTACCGGAGGCTCATCCTTTGCTTTAGTATATATAGGCCACGAATCTGAAAAAAGCTCATTCATTATGCTTTCGTTTAAGAATTCAAGATTCTTTTTATAATAAGTGTTTATTGTATCAATTTTAGCCAGATATCCGTTATAATTATAGGCAAAAATCTTTAAATTGTTCTTTAATTGAAAAACCGCATCTTTTAAAAGGTCTTTATCCGCCCCCAATATTTTTTTGTTTATTATATCAATAAGCAGTTTTCTTTCCATCATAATGGTTTCCATAAATACATTTTTTGCACCTTTTTTATTTATTATATCAATCACTTTATTGTCTTTGCCGACAATCAAACAGTCGGAATCGGAGAACTCCTTTGTCTCTTTATCAATCTTTTTATATGCTACGGATATATCCGCTTTATGCTCTATATGTTCCTTTAACATTTTATTATAGTCAATCAGGCTGACAAAGTAGCTTGGTGATATCACAACATATTTTTCCTTTGAATAGTATATATAATCCAGATAATCAGAGATGATATCCATATCACTGCTTCGCAAAAAGGGATAAAAGTTTTGCAAAGGATTAAATATAAAAACCCCTTTGTTTTTTCGTTCCAGATCCCAAGCCCTGCCTGTTTGAATATGGTCGGTTACGGAACGATATTTATCTCTTGTAAATATAAAAACATGATTTATACCCGAGTTTACCATATTTGATATAGTAAAATCAATGATTCTGTATCTTCCGGCGAAAGGTATGGCAGCTATAGGCCTATTGTATGTAAGCTCTTCTATTTTACTGTCATCTTCATTGAGATTTATTATTCCCAATATACTATTCATAAACGGTGCCTCCTTCCATATAAAAATCATCGGAGATAATGGAAATAGCTTTTGAGTCTGTTTTACCTATTTTACAGTCTCTGCCTATTTCGCACCTATTACCTATTATACTTTTATTTATAATGGCGTTTTCCTTGATTGTTGTATTTTCCATAACTACGGTATCGGTGATCATAGCATCTTTGGCTATATGGACCCCCGGAAAAATTACAGAATTAATTATAGTGCCATAAATCTTACAGCCCTCCCCAATGAGGGAATTTATTATCTTGGCTTCTTCACCTATATACTGCGCAGGTTGTATAAAAGCCGACGAATATATTTTCCAACCCGTGTCAAATAAATCCAGTTCATTATCGCTTTCCAGCAAATCCATATTAGCTTCCCACAAGCTTTCTATAGTACCGACATCTTTCCAATAGCCACTAAAAGGGTAAGCCATAAGCTTTACACCGGAAGCCAGCATATTAGGTATCACATTTTTACCGAAATCATGATGAGAATTCTTATCTTTCTCATCTTCCAATAAGAATTTCCTCAATATATCCCAATTAAATAAATATATTCCCATTGAAGCCAAATTGCTTTTCGGTTCTTTTGGTTTTTCTTCAAATTCATATATGCTGCCGTCTTCTTTTGTGTTCATTATACCGAACCGACCGGCTTCTGATACGGGTACCTTTAAAACGGCTATCGTGGCTTCCGCTTCTTTCGCTTTATGAAATGCAACCAGCTTGGAGTAATCCATCTTATAGATATGATCCCCGGATAGAATCAGGACATATTTGGGTTTGTGCAAATCTATGAATTCAATATTTTGGTACACCGCATTAGCAGTCCCCTTATACCATTCTCCACCTTTTTCATTTAAATACGGTGGCAAAATAGTCACTCCCCCGTCGCGCCTATCAAGTCCCCAAGGGGCCCCTATACCTATATAGGAGTTCAGTACCAAAGGCTCAAACTGAGTCAGCACTCCGACAATCTCAATATCGGAATTTGCACAGTTACTTAGTGTAAAATCTATTATTCTATATTTACCGCCAAAAGCGACGGCAGGCTTGGCCATTTTCTTTGTAAGGCTGCCGAGTCTGGTGCCTTGTCCGCCGGCCAGTATCAGTGCTATTACTTCCTTTGACATTTTTCTCTCCCCTTTCTTTTAACTATTGCTGAGCAGTTGCTCAATTTTGCTTCATAATCGCAGCAGAATAATTGCTCTGCCATCGCTCAGCCATCGTTATGCTATCGTTCTACCATTGTTTTTAAATAAATTGTCGCAAGCGGCGGTATCTTCATTTTGATATGATAAGGGTTGCCATGGGTCTGTCCTTCGCAGGCGGATATTTTCCCTTCATTAATCACATTGGAACCGCCGTAGGCATCACTGTCTGTATTAAGGACTTCAATATAGTCACATTTCAAAGGCACTCCTACGGAATAATTTTCATAAACTACCGGCGTAAAATTACTGACAACAATAATAATATCATCTTTGTCTTTAGCTCTCCTGAAGAAACTGATAATACTTTGTGAATAATTATTTGCATCAATCCATTGAAAGCCGTCAATTTTATAATCCTGCTCCCAAAGTGCCTTTTCTTCTTTATAAAAAAAATTAAGTTCTCGCATATATTCGAGCATAAGAGAATGCATCTCAAATTCAAGCATAAACCATTCCAAGCCTTTGTTAAAGTTCCATTCTACAAACTGTGCAAATTCATTACCCATAAAGCTGAGTTTCTTCCCGGGATGAGCCATCATATAGGCATAAAACATCCTAAGGGATGCAAACTTCTTCCAATAGTCGCCCCACATCTTTTCTATCATCGATTTTTTGCCGTGAACCACTTCATCATGAGAAAGAGGCAGAATGAAGTATTCCGAATAGGCATACATCATGGAAAAGGTAATAAGTTTATGATGCCACTTCCTGTCAACCGCATCAAGGCTCATATATTCCAACATATCATTCATCCAACCCATGTTCCATTTGAATTTAAATCCGAGACCGCCTGTATAAGACGGTGACGTAACTAAAGGCCAAGACGTAGATTCTTCGGCAATAATAAGGGCATAAGGATGTCTTTGGTAAACCGCTTCGTTAAACAGTCTCAAAAACAGTATGGCTTCAATGTTTTCCCGGCCTCCAAATCTATTTGGATTCCATTTGCCGGGTTCTTTTTCATAGTCCAGATATAGCATGCTTGCTACCGCATCTATTCTGAAACCGTCCACATGATAATAATCGAGCCAAAACATTGCGTTAGAAATAAGAAAACTCTTAATTTGTTCCTTCCCCAAATCAAAATAATGAGTACCCCAAATGAGATTTACAGCTTTAGTCCAATCATCGTATTCATATAGGTTTGTACCGTCAAATTTATAAAGACCATGTTCGTCTTTGCAAAAGTGCCCCGGTACCCAGTCAAGTATTACACCCAAACCTTCCTCATGGCATTTATCTATAAAATACATGAAATCTTCGGGAGTTCCAAATCTGCTGCTTGGTGCATAATATCCTGTAATTTGATAACCCCAGGAAGCATCCAAAGGGTGTTCCATAATAGGCATAAGCTCTATATGAGTATATCCCATGTCGAAAGCATATTTAGGGAGTTCATCCGCCAGCTCTCTATAACTTAAAAATCTGCCTTTCTCTCCTCTCTTCCAAGAACCTAAATGTACTTCGTATATATTTATCGGCTTATTAAAAAGAGAGCTTCTTTGCTTTTCCCATTCCATCTCATTTTTACTCCAAGTATATTTATCCAAAGCTACAACTTTTGAAGAAGTTTTTGGCCGTGTTTCAGTGTGAAAGGCAAAGGGATCCGCCTTTAATACCGTCCTGCCGTCATTTTGGTTAACTGCATATTTATACTCACTCCAATAGGGAACGTAGGGAATAAAAGCGATCCAAAACTCCTCGCATTTATGTCTTTCCATTATATCTAAATTGGGGTCCCATCCGTTAAAATCCCCCACAACAGAGACATATTGAGCATTTGGTGCCCATAATGTAAATAGTACACCTTCAACGCCTCCAATATTATAAAAATGTGACCCTAAGACTTTATGAGCATTGTAGTTTTTACCCAATTTAAATTGATGGAGCTCTTGGTAATTGATTTCTCTTATATCCACTTTTTTATCCTTTATATGCCTTATATTATCCGCTCTCCCATACTTGAAGGTAAGTTCTCTAAGTCTTTCTATCCTATCTTTATTAAAATCCTCAAGATTAAACTTCCAGCTCCAATTACCTTGAGCCACCCCGGGAACATTCATGCGAGCTTCCGATCCCAGACAAAGAATATCCTGCATGGATACAATCACAGTGTTGGCAATGCTATTATAGGCATGCTCTATGATACCCCAGATTATATTCTCTTCTTTTTGCCCTATGTCTACGCCCATCAAAGCTAAAATATTCTTTGCCCTCTCATAATCATCTTCTACAAGTTCCTTATACCATCCGAGCAAAGTATCATTATCATGGGTACCGGTATAAACAACAAGATTTTTCTCATAAATATTTCTATCAAATTGCAGAACCTTCATGCCGGGGAAAGAAAACCTGTTTTTTAAAGCTATTACATCAGCAGTTATTATTCCTAAATCTTCAACTATGATAGTATTGCCTTCTTTCACCGCCGCTTCCAGCATTTCTCCGCCGGAAGTCCTTACCCACTTGCCTTTTTTTGCACTTGTTTCATTCGCATCTATTTCCCAATAGCTCTCAAGACCGCGAAAATGATCCACCCTCACAATATCAGCCAAGTTTTTAAGTCTTCTAAATCTTTGCAGCCACCATTTGTATTTGCTTTTTTTTATACTTTCCCAATCATAAACAGGGCTTCCCCATAGCTGTCCTTCCATGGAAAAATAATCCGGCGGCACTCCTGATACCTTTAAAGGGCATCCCTTTTCATCCAGCTTAAAATAATCGGAATTTGCCCATACATCCGCGCTATCGTGAGCTGCATATAGGGGCATATCTCCTATGATTTGTATATCATTTTTCTTCGCGTAATCTAAAACCGCCTTCCAAGATGCGTGAAATTCAAATTGTTTAATCTTCTCTTCCTTTATCTCCTTCTTATATAATGATTTATAATAGTTAAGGGCTTTTTCTTCCCGAAAAGCAATATCTTTGTCCCATCTATTCCAAGCCAGTCCTCCGAAATGCTTTTTTAATACCATAAATAGAGCATAATCCGTCAGCCAATATCTGTTTTCCCTCTCAAAATCAGAATACTTTATGTCGGCCTTGACTTTTCCAATATAACGGGTATCCCCTGCAAAAGCCGAATAGCATTTATAAGGTGAACCCTCCGACATAACAGGGTTTAAAGGAAGCACTTGCCAATAGGATTGTTCACTTTGTTTAAGCAAGTCTATAAAATCGAAGCATGAATCAAAATCCGGAAGGGATGAGACGTGTAACAGTACACCGCATCTTCTTTGAGTAATAAAGCTCATAATAGCACCTCCTGAAAATGCTCTTTTGTAATAAATTTTTAAAATCGATAAGATAACTCATAAATCGTCAAATTTCATCAAATCCTTTGTTACTATTATTTTAATTCATTTTTCCAAATACTTCAATAGGAATGACTGTAAATATGGTACATTAGTTTTTCATAAACATATATTATATATGGAGATTTAAATTAATTGTACATTTTATTTTTTATATATTATGAAAGGATGATTAAAGGTATGAAAAAATGGCTTCATAGTTTAAAGACTAATACGCCCCAAGAAGGCTTTGAATTGGCTATAAAGTTGTCACAGATGGGTGTGGAATATACCCAGCCTGATGAAAAGATTCGAAAGAAATTAAGGCCTAAGTATTCAACAAATGCAAATAG
>CAYXUX010000071.1:0-9953 GCA_964468275.1 uncultured Clostridiaceae bacterium | reverse complement strand
TTTGCAACTAAGGGTAAAATAAGTATAAAAGGATTTGATTTTGGAGTGGACATATAATATAATTATAGAAAGCTTGTTACAAACTTATGTAGCATATACATAGGAGGGTTTTAATTGAAAAGGTTTATTTTTTTCATTTTAGTCTTTTCTTTAAGCTTTTGCATCATTGCTAACGCAGATTTCGGTGATAGGGTTTTAAAAAAAGGAATGAGCGGTTATGATGTCAATACACTTCAAAGATACCTAAGTGAACTGGATTATTTCCAAGAAAAAGAGTTTACAAATTATTTCGGTCCCATAACAGAAGAAGCGGTCATAAAATTTCAAGAGGAATATGATGAACTTGAAGTAGATGGTATCGTAGGCAAAGATACTTTTAACTACATAAACGCTAAAATTAAGCAGATTAACTTGATTAAAGAAAAAGAGAGAAAAGAAAAGGAGCTGGCGGCTTCCGTTCAAAAAGACTTAAAAGAGTTAGGATTTTATAAAGGTGAGATAACATCAGTAATTGATACCGCTACTGTTGAAGCCTTAAAAGCATTTCAGCAAAATGAAGGATTCGAAGTTACCGGGGAACCTGATGAAGCCACACAGGCTAAGTTAAATGAATTATTTCCAAAGCCGGTCAAAGAAAAATCCGGTGTTACAAGCCGTGCATTAGTTGAATTCACCAGAAAGTATTTAGGTAAGCCCTATGTTTATGGAGCTGCTTCCGGTAATGCTTTTGATTGCTCGGGTTTTAGCACTTTTGTAATGAAACATTTTGGCATAAAGCTGGATAGAAGGGCTTCCGAACAAGCAAGAAAAGGTACTCCGGTAAAGAAAGAAGATTTAATTGTGGGTGATTTAGTTTTCTTTTCCCAATCAGGTAAAAAGGTAGACCATGTAGGAATTTATATAGGAGATGGCAACTTCATACATGCCAGTTCTTATAGACGCGGAGTTGTAATTGATAGTTTTGGCCGATATACCGGAGTTTATATGGGCGCAAGAAGATATTTGGATATAGATGATGACGATTGAGTACGGGAGGAAAGTAAAAGGCAGCCTTTATAGGGCTGCCTTTTACTTTTGTTGCGAAAATTTCTTTTTTATGCTATTGTAGTCAATACGAATATTCTAAGCAAGGAGGCTAAAATGATTAAGAATAATACTGAATCGGGATACAGGACATCCTTATGGTTTACAGAAGAGGAAAAAGAAAATTTGAGAATTGATTATCGAATAAAAGAAATAATATATGACGGCTGTTCACCATATCAACACATAATAATAGCCGATACCTATGATTTCGGCAAAGCCCTTATATTGGACGATGCGATTCAAACAACTGTTATTGATGGCTTTATCTATAATGAAATGATTACCCATGTCCCAATTTGTGCCCATCCGAACCCCAAGAACATTCTTATTATAGGCGGAGGAGACTGCGGGGCAGTGAGGGAAATTTCTAAATATCCACAAATAGAAAAAATTGATATGGTGGAAATTGATGAAATGGTGGTAGCTGCCTCCAAGAAATATCTAAAAGAAATAACAGGCACAGAAGAAGACAATAGGATAAATCATATTTTTGCCGATGGAGTTAAATATGCTAAAGAGTGCAAGGAACTTTACGATATTGTAATTGTTGATTCATCAGATCCCATAGGACCTGCAGTAGAATTATTTTCTGCAGAATTTTATAGCAATATATTTAGGATATTAAATGACGATGGTATTTTTGTCTGTCAAAGTGAATCACCTATCTATTACACAAGCATTATGAAAAAAATATATAAAACATTACAAAGCATATATAATGACGTGAAACTATATACGGCAACGGTTCCGACTTATCCCGGTGGTTTATGGAGTTTTACCATGGCATCAAAGAATGAAATTAGTGTTAAAACAGATAGACTTGTCGGAGGCAATCAATATGCTAACAAAGAAATTTTAGAAAGTTGTTTCTGTCTGCCCGAATTCGTTAAAAAAAGCCTATAGTCATTCTTTCATTTGCTTATGCTGATAGTTCATACCGCGTATATCTTATACATAATTTTTATTTACTTAATTACACTATCATGATTCTCTGTATAAAATGGAAAGCTCAATCTCATGCCTCTAATTTCATGTTTTGTTGTTCTTTATCGGTCTTTATTTTATCAAGGCTTATCATACCGCTTATTAAAGCAATTATAGGACTTATAAAGCAAAGCACTGCATAAGGTGCGTAGGACAATGCCGATATTCCTGTGACACCGTGAATAATTATAGAATTAACATTCCAAGGCTGTAAGGGTGCGATGATTGTCCCCGTGTCCGATATGGTCCTTGCCAGAAGGCTTCTCTTTAAACCAAATCTATCAAATCTCCGGGATGCAATATTTGCAGGTATTATTATACCCACTGTCTGGTCAAAAGTTATGGTAACAAATAAGATGCTTAATAGTCCCGTCTTTGCAATAAGACTGAGTTTTCCATCACTTTCTTTATACAAAGCCTTTGTCACCGGCTTTAGTAACTGTGTACCTTGAAATAGTGAACTTAGAGTGACTGACCCCAAAACTATAAATAACACTTCTACTAAAGGAATAATCCCGCCGCCCGAAACTAATTCATCCAATGAACCTATTCCGGTTTGGGCCTTAAATCCCCACATAATAGCTTTAATTAAGCCCGGCAAAGTACTTCTTTGTACAAAAATGGTAATTAATGATGCTGCGATAACGCCGATAGACATATTATAAACTATGTTAAAACCGGTAAAAGCTAAAATTACAAAAAGAACGGGGAATAGTATAAAAAAAGGTGTTACTACAAAAGCTTCGTATATCGTTGATTGATACTCCGTTATCACATTTGTATCAATACTGCAAGAATACTTCATACCTGCAAGGATATATACAAAGGATGATAGCATCACTGTGGGAATCAAAGTAAAAAGTGAAGATTTAAGATAGTCTCTATACTTTACCCCTGTCATTTGGATAGTCAAATTTGTAAGAGAGGATATGGGCGCCACCTTATCCGCCACGAAAGAGCCTGATACAATAGCGCCTAGGAGTATAGGAGCGGGAATATTAAGCCCTGCACCTATACCTAAAAAAGCGATACCAACAGTGCTTAAAGTACCGATAGCCGTACCCATGATAAATGAAACTAACATAGTACTTAAAAAGGCGGCTAGGACAAAGTTAACTCCTTTTAAATAATCAAAACCATAATATATAAGGCCGGGTACGATGCCGGAAGAAAGCCATACAGAGATTGTAGCTCCCATTAAAAGTATTATAGCAAAAATAACTTTACACTCAATAATACCGGCAATCATCATTTTATATAAAGTATTTAATTTATAGCCTTTTTTTAACAAGAATATAACAGTTATAATATTAGCAATAATAAATCCGAATAATAGCAAATATGTCACCTCTGAATACTAAACTAATAACAATTATACTATTAAAGAGAGATAATTATAAGTGTAAAAAAAAGTGTTGTTTACGATGACCATAAAAATATAATCCTTATAAAATTACCCAAAATAGTTACAATAAGTTTACAAAAATAATTTTTACGAATATGTTGACTTTAAATGGTATATCTGTTAACATTTTATCTGAGAGACTTGTCGAATTTTGTACTTTAAAGAAAGGAGGGATATATATGAAATCAACCGGAATAGTAAGAAAAGTTGATGAACTAGGTAGAATTGTTATACCTAAAGAGCTAAGAAACGTTCTAAACATCGAAGAAAAAAATTCCCTTGAAATATATGTAGATGGAGAACATATTATTCTAAAGAAGTATGAGCCCGCATGCATTTTCTGCGGCAATGCAAAGGACACTCAAATATATAAAGGCAAAATTATTTGTCCCGAATGTATGGAAGAGTTAAAAAACAGCTAATTCAATATAAAAGAAGTATAAAAAGGTTAGAAATTTCTAACCTTTTTATACTTAAATACCTAAATTTCAAAGCTTTTAAAGCTTTATTTTTCTAATTTATTTAAGTCATCCAAAATCGTATCATATTTAAAGCCGTGAACTATTGCCGCCTGTTCTATGGTCTCGCCTGTTGCACCGGGACAAGTTAGACAATGCATGCCGTATGCCATAAAAATCTGTGCTGTTTTAGGATTTGCTTTTAATACTTCAGCCACGGTCATGTCTTTCGTAAATTCCATAAAATCACTCCTTCTTCCAAGATTATATTAGATTAATTATCAAATTTCAATGGCTATTTTATATACTTCTCTTTTCGGTATTTTTCTCAGTCGTGCAACTTCTGCAACAGCCTCTTTTTTAGAAAGACCGGAATTCATTAAAATCCTTATGTGTTCTTCTGCACCCAAAACTTTCCAAACATTATCATAATCATCTTCATCGTTTAATTTTCCCTCTATCACTAAAACAAATTCTCCCTTAATATCCCTTTGACTAAATTCCTCAATGGCTTCTCTTAAATTTATTCTTATTGTTTCTTCAAATTTTTTTGTCAGTTCTCTGGATACGGATATATTTCTGTTTCCCAGATACTTTTCTAAATCTTTCAATGTTTTTAGTAATCTATGGGGGGCTTCATATAAAATGATTGTCTTGTTTTCTCCGGCTATTTCATTCAATCTTTCTTCTCTTTCTTTTCCCTTCCTAGGCAAAAATCCTTCAAATACAAATCTTTCAGTATCAAATCCTGAAATAGAAAGTGCCGTTAGGGATGCGGTTGCACCGGGTATTGGTACTATCCTTATACCTTTTTCTATACATTGTATTACTAAGTCTTCTCCCGGATCAGAAATGCAAGGCATGCCGGCATCGGATACTAAGGCGATTTTCTTTCCTTCAGATAAAAGAGCAATTATTTCTTCGCCTTTTGTTTTCTTATTATGCTCATGATAACTGGTTAAAGGCTTGCTCATCTCATAATGATTCAGCAGCTTAATAGTTCTCCGGGTATCCTCGGCGGCAATCACGTCAACTTCACCCAGTACCTTTAAACACCTAAAAGTTATATCCTCCAAATTACCTATAGGAGTAGCACATAAATATAGAACACCCATTATTCAATCCTCCCATAAATAGCATTTATCTCTTCAGAGTAATTTCCCTTATCATCATAAATATATAAAGGCTCCATGAACTTTAACTCGGGTTTACCGCCTTTTATTCCCTCTATAAGAATCAAATGAGGCTTTTTATCAAAAGACGAATGTACAAATCTCATCTTTTTAGGCTCAATTCCTTTATGCCTCATAATACATATTATATCTACAAGCCTACCTGTCCTATGTATCATATAAAACCTTCCCTTAGGCATAAGTAATTGATAGGCGGAGTTGATAACATCCGATAATGTGCAGTTAATCTCAAAGCGTGCCCAAGCCTGTTCAATCTCCGGATTTATTATACCGCTCCCTTTTTTTAAATAAGGAGGGTTTGTAATTATTGCGCTGTATTTGCCTTTACCCAAAATTTCCGGTGCTCTTTTTAAATCCATGAGGACAATATCTATGTAATCCTCCAGTTTATTATATATGACACTTCTTTTAGCCATTTCAACCATGTCCAGTTGTATCTCAATAGCGGTTATATGCTTAGGATGCTTTTTTGCATAAAGAAGTATAGGTATTATACCTGTACCCGTTCCCATATCCAATACTTTGTCAGTCTTTTTTATACCGGCAAAGTCTGATAACAATACTGCATCAACGCCAAATCTGAAAGCTTTTTCTTTTTGTATTATATAATATCCGTTTTGTAAATCATCTAGGGTTTCACCGGGTTTTAAAATTTCATACATATTATAACGCCTCCACTATTGTATGCATTTAAGTTCACCGCTTTGTCTCACCGGCTGACAGAGTCGTCAGCCCCTATGCCGCTAGGGCATTCCGCCGGAGGGGAAGATTCTTCGTCGCTTCGCTTCTCAGAATGACAGTAAGGAAGGGAGCCGGAATGACAATATAATTATGTCACTTCCCACTGATTTACACTTCTAATTAGTAAAAAAAAGACCTTTTACGGTCTTTTTTTTATTAACTAAAATTAGTCCTCAGGCACAGGAGCATCTACTGGACATACATCAGCGCATGCTCCGCATTCTATACATTCATCCGGATTTATAACATACTTATCATCACCGGGGGAAATACAGTTAACGGGACATTCCGGCTCACAAGCTCCGCAGCTAATACAATCATCGGTTATTACATATGCCATAAATGACACCTCCTTAAATCTCTTTTATTATTTTACCACTAAAAAGCAATAATGCAAGTCCCTAAATTTATGTCTACTCTTCAAGATTTTCCAAGTCCTTTAGGATTTCTTCATCTATCTCTTCATCTTTCCTACGCCCCGGAATTATTTCCTTTACATCATACATGGAAAACTCTTTTATCGTTTTAGAATTATTATCAGGACAATCCATCTTAACCTTCACACATTCGTAGAGAACACTTGATTCCACTACTTCACCTTTACCCTTGGAAGTCTCAACCAATGCCCCTACGCTGGGTAAATATTTTCCTACTTCCTCGTAAATATCCTGCTCATATTTTAAGCAGCACATTAGCCTTCCGCATATACCGGATATTTTTGACGGATTCAAAGATAGGTTCTGTTCTTTAGCCATTTTAATAGAAACAGGCTCAAAATCTCCTAAAAATGTAGAACAGCATAATTCTTTCCCGCAAGGTCCAATACCTGAAATCATCTTTGCCTCATCCCTGACGCCTATCTGTCTTAATTCTATTCTTGTTTTAAAAACAGATGCCAAATCCTTGACTAATTCTCTAAAATCCACCCTGCCGTCAGCTGTAAAATAAAATATAACTTTGTTGTTATCAAAAGTATATTCAACATCTATAAGTTTCATTTCCAGCCCATGAACATTTATTTTTTCTAAACAGGTTCTAAAGGCTTCCCCTTCTTTTGCTATATTTTCTTCATACTTTACGGTGTCTTCCTTTGAGGCAACCCTAATAACCTTTTTTAACGGTGCTACTATCTCTTCTTCCGGTACTTCCTTTATTCCTATAACTGCATTTCCGTATTCAATACCCCTTATGGTTTCTACTATCACATTATCATTCTTACTTATAACTAAATCACCGGGATCAAAATAGTATATTTTGCCCGCTTTTTTAAAACGCACTCCTACAACCTTAATCATCAAATACCTCCAAAATCTTCAAAAAAATACTGTCTATAGTATTTTTAGTGTTAATATTAAAATCCATAAACTTTCTGCCCTGTCTTATCATATCAATTATCATATATAAGTCTTTTTCTTTTATTCTTCTGCTATACTCATTTACCAGCTTCTCCTCTGTCCCCCGTACTTCAAGCAGTTTTTCCTCACTACAACTTTTAAATAAAAGAATATTTCTAAACCAATGAATAAGATAATCCAGCAGCTTCACAGCTTCTTCCTTAGTTTTTATAAAATCATCATAAATAGATAATGCCGCCACCCTTTTCCTTTGTGACAATATATAAAGCAAATTATGATAAATATCATCAGATATAATTTCCTCATTATCAAGTATCTCTATAGCCCTTCCTATTATACCATTGGATTTTTCCATTGCAAATTCAATTTTTTCCGGCAAGTAATTGAAATTTTTTATTAAATAATCTTTCATTATATTCTTACTTACACCTTTAAAATTAAACACTTGGCATCGGGACACTATAGTCTGATGGAGAGAATTATAGTTTTCTGTAATAATTATGAACACATTATTGCCTTGGGGCTCTTCTAAAGTTTTTAAAAAAGCATTCTGGGCATCGTGATTCATCTTATCTCCATCTTCAATTATTACAACTCTATATAGATTCTCATAAGGCTTAACAGAAGTGATTCCAATCAAGTCTCTGATTTGTCCGATTTTTATATTATTCCCTGTCGATCTTATATATATGATATCCGGATTTGCATCCAGTGCTGCCTTTTTGCAGGAAATGCAAAACCCGCATGGCTTTTCTTTATCATTAACACAATTAATACCGGCGGCAAAAACTTTGGCTGCGGTTTTCTTGCCGCAGCCTTTTGCCCCGTTAAATATATAGGCATTTGAAATCATACTATTATATATAGCATTTTTAAGACTTTGCACAAGTACCGATTGACCTAAAATACTATTAAAGTTCATAAAGCTACACTTCCTTAGACTTTTTCAAAACGATCTATATCCAATACAAATATTGTGGCTCCACCTACCATTACTTCTATGGGATATGGTATAAATACGTTAGCCGAACCGGTAGGAGGAACCGGTGCGGTAAATGTTTGCTTCCTGCTTTGGCACATTTCCTTTATTATTTCGATTACTTCTTCTACTTGCTCATCAGAAACTCCAACCATCAAAGTCGTGTTACCTTCCTTTAAAAAACCGCCTGTGGATGCCAGCTTAGTGGTACTAAATCTGTTTTGTACCAGTTTCTCAATAAGGTCCCCCGCATCATCGTCTTGCACAACGGCTATAACAAGTTTCATCGACAACTTACTCAACTCCTTTTCATTTAATAATTTTTATTTTATTAAAACCGGGATCCGCCATACCGCTAATTGTTATCCCCATATCCTTGCATTGTAATAAAAAATCTATAATATCCTTGCTAATCCTCTCCCCCGGCATAATAACCGGTATTCCCGGCGGATATGGCATAATCATCTCCCCGCTGACAAAACCCGGACTTTTACCAACATCAATAAATTCCGTCTTCTTATATACTGCCTCAAAAGGAGAAAGATCTTTCTTAGGTAAGTATTCAGGAGGTTTTATCTCAAAGGTGCCCCCACTTAATTGAATAGTTTCACTGGAAATTTTCATTATTGCCTCTAAAAATTTAAAATATGCCTTATCATCATCAGCTACTGTTGTTATTGCCACAATGTTATTTATATCACTTAACTCCACTTGAATATTATGCCTTTCTCTCAGTATCTTATCTGCCTCGCTTCCTCTTAAACCTGAACCTTTCATACATACTGAAAGTCTGGTAGAATCTATGGCAAAAATTCCGCTTTCCCCTATTTTATCATAGGATAAACAATAAAATTTCGTTTTTCGATTAATCTCATCTCTTACCATATTGCTATATTTTATACACTCATCAAGCAATATATATCCATACCTGTCCATAATATACCTTGCTGCATCTAAAGACGCTAACATAACGTGAGATGGGCTTGTGGTCTGTACTATTTGAAGAAAAAATTTTATCTTCTCCATATCAACTCTGTCACCTTTTATATGTAACATGGATGATCCCGTCATGGATACTAAGGTTTTATGCGTGCTTTGCGCCACAAGATCAGCTCCTGATGCTAAGGCGGATTTTGGCAAATCCTTATGAAATGTAAAGTGAGAGCCGTGGGCCTCATCAACTAACAAAATTTTTCCATGGCTGTGGACAATATCCGCAATCATTTCCAGATGGGAACATACGCCATAATATGTAGGATTGGTTATAAGCACCGCCTTTGCGTCCGGGTGGTCTGTTATAGTTCTTTCTACAGTCTCAGGCCTTATTCCCATTGCAACTCCCATCTGTTCGTCTATCTCAGGCAAAATATAGACAGGGTGTAATTTTGCTAAAATTGTAGCACTTATTGCAGAACGATGGGCATTCCTAGGAATAATAATTTTATCTCCCGGTTTTGTTACTGACATAATCATAGCATATATGCCTGCAGTTGTCCCATTTATTAGAAAAAAACTGTTATCGGCTCCAAAGCTTTTGGCGGCCAGTTCTTGAGCCTTCAAAAGAGGGCCTTCAGGACAAAAAAGATTATCTACACCGGGAACTTCCGTGGTATCCATCTCCATGATGTTTTTAAATAGCATATCCAGCTTTAGTTTTTTATATATTTCACCCCTCTTATGACCCGGCATATGGAGGGGTAATGTTTTTCCTTTCCCATAATCCTTTATTGATTTTAACAAAGGCATATCATC
>CAYXUX010000070.1:0-9963 GCA_964468275.1 uncultured Clostridiaceae bacterium | reverse complement strand
AATGAATATATTGTTGATTTCCAGCTAGAAAATTTGGATAATTCAAGATCAAGAATTGTTTGGAAAAAGGATTTTAGTAACTTAATAAAAGAAATTTTGCCCAGCTATTATGAGATATTTGATTCAAATCAATCTATTAGGGATGATCAGATTCCTAAAATGAGGTTCGAAAGATATGCTGAAGATAGATATTTAATTGATTTTATAATACCTAGTAAAATTATTGCTGATTTAGAATCTGAAGAACATGAAAATTATGTAAAGGTTGAAGAAGGTGTATGGTGTAAAATATAAATACACCAAAAGACATGCGGACAAAAACCTGGACTTAAATAAATAAGGAGGTGCCGCATGTTTTCATATGAAGATCGGTTAAGAGCAATAGAGCTATTATTACAATATGATATGAGTTATTCTACGGTAAGAAGGGAGTTAGGGTACCCTTCCAAAGAATACATAGAGAATATGTTCAATAATTTATATTTTAAATTAACCAAGAATAGCGGAGAAAAGTTTCTTTGATATATTTCCAATCAGTCCAGTTTATGATGAAGTAGTGAAAACAGGTAATGTGATAAAAATTGCAGACGGTGTTACGAGATTAACGCTAATATTTGGCGTTAGCAAAGCGATTGGGAATAATGATGGGAATATGAAACAATATGTATGGTTCCGACAATGAAATAAGCCAACAAGAAATGATTGTTATGATATATAATTCTCTAAAAGTCATAGGGCAACTTCTCAAAGATAAAAACCTCTCCTTTGAGATAATAAATTTTGAGGGAGGCTTTTTAAATATGAGGAAAAAGTACCTTTTAAAAACAAATAAAATAATATATAATTAAGCTGAAAGGCGGTGGCTAAATGAAAATAATGACACCTCATGATAAGTTTTTCAAAGAAACCATGAGCAAATTAGAAGTAACAGAAAGTTTTTTAGAGAACTATTTGCCGGAACAAATAAAAGCTGTAATTAATTTTGAAAAACTAAAATTAGAAAAAGACACTTTTATAGATGAAACACTAAAAGAAACCTATGCAGACTTACTATTTAAAACAGATATAAATGGTAGAGAAGGTTATATATATTTTCTCTTTGAACATAAATCGTACATAAGCAAAACAGTAGCCTTTCAACTATTGAAATATATGACGGCAATATGGGAAGCAAAAATAACTGAAGAAAACCAAGGAGAACTGCCTATAATAATACCATTAATATTTTATCAAGGAAAAGAAAAATGGAATATAGGAAATAGCTTTGGTGAAATAATAAAAGGATACGGAGAACTACCGCCAGACATAAAAAAATACATACCGGATTTTGAATACTTACTATATGATATATCAAAATATAAAGATGAAGACATAAAAGGAATAGCCTATTTACAATCATATATCACCATAATCAGAGATATATTTGTAGACGGTAAAGATTTTTTAGAATCTCTATTTAGAGCAATAGAATATTTAAAAGAATTAGAAAACCAAGAAGATGCCATAGGCTACCTAAATGTCATGTTGCGATATGTATTTAGTGCTAAAAAAGAAATGAGCAAAAAAGACTATAAAGAAATAGTAAAAAAAATAGAAACCACTTATTCAGAAGGGAGTGAGGTTGTTATGACATTAGCAGATATATTTAGAGAAGAAGGTTTAGAAAAAGGAATGGAAAAAGGGATAGGTATAGGCGAAAAAAGAACACTATTAAAAACGAATATTAAGTTACTGACTAAAAAATTTGGACCCTTAACAGCTGAGGTTAAAGCAAAACTTGAAAAATTGGATAAAGATACGTTAGAAATAATAACAGACAGCATACTTGAAATAGAAAGTTTGAAAGATATAGAAAAATATTTGAACTAAAGCAATAAATTTCATAGCAGCAAGAGAAATGACCGAAGTGACGGGAACTATAAGCGGAAGTGGAGACAGACTCCTACCGGGTAATATTGCCACAAGAGCTGGAATAGCGCAGATGATGTTCAATCTGATAAGAAAATAATGAAGCTTATGGGAAAAAGCTATTGAAGAAAAGAAATTTTAAAGATATTGCTTAGACTAAAGGAATTGTTTTCACATTATAGAGTATAAAATGTTTACCCTTACCTTACCCTTACCCAGATATAATTTAATAGAATTAATAGTATTTATTAGAAAAGCAAAACTCTATAACGCTTGAAAAATGGACATTGTTGTACTAAGTAGAATTAGTATAATTCCACTTGCACGACTGGAAATCGTGTGTACCCTGATACGGTACCGTGGGTTCGAATCCCACCCTTTCCGCCACTTTTGTCTGAAAACCCTTCATTTGCAAGGGTTTTACTTGTTTTTTGGGAATTATCTCTTAAAATCTTTTCATTCATGATATAATAAGCACATACTGTATAGTTTAATAATAAGGAGGCTTAAAATAATGACTTCCAGCTTTATTTCAGTTTATCTTCTTCCGCAATTTTATAGACAAGTAGATAATTTTTAATAGGAATTTTACGATAGTCCTCTTTTTCCAGTCGAATATTTTGACATTTTGCATACACATAGGGATTGTGCTTCAAATAATCATAACATTTTTCTACTTGGTCAAGAAAATTTGTAGCAGCAATTGGGCTGGCAAGATTAGCTGTAATATAAGATACAATTCGTTCTAAATCATGATGGGCTAATTTTGATATATTTATTTCATACATTATATTTTTCTCTTATGCTTTTTATTGAAGAATCAGCATCAAGGAGCTTTCCAGATTTTATTTCTTCCTCAGCAGCCATAAGCTTGTCATATACATCGAGCATAAACATTTTTTCTTTATATACTTCCATGCTCATAATAACCATATCACCATAGCCATTTTTAGTAATGTAAATGGGTTCATCAGATTCTTTACACATTTGTGATATTTCACTTGTATTTTTTAAATCCCTTATTGGAATAATTTGTAACATAATCTTCAGCTCCCTTCGTGGTATTATTGTACCATAATTATGTCGCAACGACAATGCTTTTATTACTTAAATATGTTGTTTACATTTCCATATAATATATTTCTTACTCTATATTGTTTTAATCCGGTTTCCCGACGGGACATCAGCTGTCCGTTCTATATAGCATAATTTGTACCATACCGTTTAATTTTCTGCGTCGTTGTTTTTTCCAGCTCGCTCCACAAAACTTCAACAACATGAATTTTTTTATAAGCCGGCAGCTTTTCGTTTACTCGTTCAACAGCAGCCTGTACCACATTATGCACATCTTCCTTTGATGGCATATTGTTGTGTAAATAATCAATGATGAAATTAAGATTGGGAAATATTTTTGCTTTGACAGCGGTATTTCCGCGCTTATCAAAGACTCCAAGAATAAGTGCCTCCGCAACAACAGCTTCTTCAGAAAGCCTTTCTTCCAACTCTTCGGGATAAATATTTTTGCCATTCTCCATCACAATGACGTTTTTCTTTCTTCCTGTGATATACACAAAGCCATCCTTATCCATTTTTCCCAGATCTCCCGTATGAAAAAAGCCATCCTTCATCACTTCAGCGGTAGCATCCGGATCCTTATAATATCCGAGCATAATGTTATCGCCTTTTGCAATGATTTCGCCGATGCCATCGGTATTCGGATTGTCTATCTTAATCTCAACACCGGGTATCGGTAATCCGGCGGAATACGGATTTATAAAAAAATCGTTATTTCCGGCAAGGAGCGGTGCACATTCTGTCAGACCGTATCCTTCGTATGTTTTAATTCCAAGTTGGCAGAAGGCTTTCACTACCTCCGGCTTAGTCGCCGCCGCACCGACGATTAGCATATCCAACTTTCCTCCTAAGGAGGCCTTTACTTTCCTTTTAACGATAAACTTTATATAAAACGGAAGTCTGTGCAGCAATTCATTAAATGTAATATCTTTGCTGTCTTTTAAATACTTATCGGGAAGGCTTCCTCGAACCGATTTTTCAATTTTATTTAGCATAACATCAAGCAAACGGGGAACTGCTATAATCACACTGGGTTTGTATTCTTCAATATTACGCGCAATAAATTTAAGCCCGTCACAATAGGAGATTTTTCCGCCTGCAGAAAGAAGAAGCAAGTGCCCGATGGTGGCTTCATAGGTGTGATGTAACGGAAGGATGGATAGGGAATGACGTGTCTTGTCTACTTTTACCATCTGTGCGATTGAGCGTATATTAACACAGATATTTTTTTGAGATAAACATACCCCTTTTGAATTTCCCGTCGTACCCGATGTGAATATCAAGATGCTCATATTGTTTTCGTCAATCGCCATGGTATCTATTTCGCATGAACCGGATGAATATAGCAACCAACCTTCTTGGATAAGGTGGTGGACAGAACAATCGTTGTCAGCATCGAGGTTATACATTTCAATCTTTTTTTTCAACAGGGGTGAAATATTATCAAGAATATCCGTGTCGGCAATTACCGCCGAGCAATCGCCGGACTCAATAAAGTCAGCTATATCTTGAGGGCATAATTCCTTATCTATCGGTACTACAACACCGATGGTAGCCGCAGACAGATAGGATATGATCCATTCGTAACTGTTCCCGCCAATCACAGCTATTCGTCTGTCTGGGCAATCAAGTGTTAGCAACCGGGTACAAAGCGACTGGTAATCCCTTTTGAACTCCCAATAAGAGATATTTCGATCTTTCAAAATGAAAGCATTATCTTTTTTGTGCTTTTCAGCGCTTCCATATACCAACTGCCGAAAATTATTAATAGTCCTGGTTGAATAAATTTTTTCTAATAATTTTTCATGGGCGTTCATAAGAATACCTCCCTTTATCGCATAATTTTTTCCATTAGCCAAGTTGCGGCCATAGGTTTAAATATCATTAAATTACACTTTATCTATACCCACAATTATATACGGATATACAGGTAATGTCTAGTCAGTAATGCTGTTTTCCACAACAATTAATGACTGTGAAAGGCGTTTTTAGAAAAACCCCAACCATTCCATTCCCACAAGGTTGTTTTTCTTAAATCAAAATCCTCGTAGCTTCCTTCTATAACCAGTAGTTCATTTTTTCCATCATCATTATAGTCGACAAGAATTGCGTGGAAATTTGGCTGATCCAGATTAGAGGACTGCCAGACAGGCTTTATTTCACTGTTCATTAATTTATAAAGAAATAAATGATTCCTAAAGCTTGTATCCTCTCCTTCAAGCCAAAAAGGCTTTTTGGAACCAAAGCTTCCTGTTTTCCAAACTAACAAGCCTAATTCATCTATACCATCATTATCTGCATCACCCAAGAAAAAGTCATCTATCCACCATTCCTCGGGAGAGTACCAAATAAGATTGTTTTCTTTCCAGATCTTTATTCTTCCGTTCTCTAGGTTGAATTTTTCCTTTATACCGTCACCATCTAAATCAAATTTCCGGTTCTTTTTTAGTCTATAATCAGGTTTATAATTATCCGTATAATACACATATTGTTCAAATTCTTCAAATAACTTCTTTTCATTATTCCATGCAGGAACAATTTCTTTTTCACAATTTAAGCCAAGCTTTTCTATGATTTTCTGTCCCGCTTCCCCTCTTATAGGCGAAGGAAAGCAATTATCATCTATAAAAGCCGGTAGAAAAATCAGTCTTTCAACCTTATTTTCACTGATATATATTTTTGCTATGATGCTTTCCCGGGTTTCTAGAGACCATAATTGATCAAAGATAAAGTTGCCTAAGCTGTGAAAAATATATTTCCCCCGATATTTCTCTGCTTTCTGCACTACATGGGGATGGCTGCCCAATATCAAATCAGCACCTTTATCTATAGCCAAATAAGCGTAATCCTTCATGGCCTTATCAGGCTCTGATGCATATTCCGTTCCGCCATGAAGATATACAATTACAAAATTCCCATTCTTAGCCGCTTCACTAACAGATATGGCTATTCTTTCTTTATCCAAAAAAGCAATATCGGACTTCTCTTTGTCTTCCTCAGCTATTTCCGGCATCAGCTCTTTATCAGTAAAAGCAAGAAACGCTATTTCTATTCCGTTAGCCTCTATACAAGCAGGTGTATAGGGTGCTTTTTCCTTCCCATCACTGCCAACTCCACAGTACTTAATATCGACTTCATCAAGAATCTTTATAGTGTTAAGCAACCCCTCAGAACCGAAATCATAGATATGATTATTGGCAAGAGAAAGTATATTAAAACCGGAATCTTTAAGCATATAAGCCATTTCAGGGTCAGCCCTTAAGACCATCTCCGAGACCCCGATCTCTCTCCCCGGTATCAAAGGGTTTTCTAAATTGCCAAAGATTATGTCGGCATTTTGCCAAAACCATTTTACTTCATCAAAGCTATAAGCATTATCACTATTTTCTTTTATACTTAAGTCCACTAAACGGGAAAGCATAATATCCCCCACAGCCACTATGATTATAGAATCTTCTTTTTCCGGTAGCTTTAATTTATACTGTCGAAAGCTATCCAAAGAATTATATCTATTATTGCTTATATACTGCTCCTTTATAAAATTCCCGATGTATAATATCAACACCGATATCAAAATTATAGTTATAAATAATCGACGATTTCTCATGGAACAATATAAATTCTGGCCCAATCTGCTATAGGAGGTTCCTCGTCATTATCAAGCATGGTTCTCCACTTCTCATCCGTCAAGTGATCAGACATAGGCCATTGAAATTCATAGTGAGAATATACTCCTCCTTGAGCTATTCTCAGACTGCCGTCAACAGGAACTATAGCATATATATCAAAAATATGACCTGTTCCTTCCTGTAGCACCACACCGTTAGGATCTGTTGCCACATCTGCTACCAAAGCAGCAGGATTGCTGTCAGTAGCTGAACTATGTTCTACTCCTGTATCGGCTAATGCTTCTAACCAGAAATGCTCTAATTGTCCTCCATAGGAACGAATTAAATCATACTCTTCATCGGTAAGATTTATATTTGACAATTCTTTTTCTGATATTGTTTTTAAATACAGTGCTAGCTTTTCCAATCTTAAAAGGCTCTCATTGTCCCTTTCTTTTAATAACTTTCTGGATGAAAGCCCTTCTCTTGTCATTGCAATCAATGAAGCTAAACGTCCATAAAGCTCCGGATTTGGCTCCACATAACCTCTGTCATCAACATCTATATTGCCCCCGCCGCATTCCGCATATACTTGTTTAGCATATAGAATGGTATCATGTTTCAATTCCGTCCAACTTGATAGATAAGTTGTCAAATCCTTCCTCCACCACGCTTGGTTTTGCATAAAGGAAGGATAACCCTCTGTTCTTTCCGGAAGTAATGCATTTAAGGTGTGCAGCCAGCCCCAATAAAGGTTTTGAGTCCATGTTTCTTCATCAAGTCCCCCTATATATTTCTGTAGCTTATCTATATTTTCTTTATAGTTCTCAAAGTCTATATCCTCTTGGGTTTCTAGGATTGAATAGGCTTCCTCCGAGCCTATAGCTGCGGGAATATCCAATGCCTTTGGCAGCATTCTTCTATTACCTTTACTGTCTTCTTTGACTTCCCTATAGATAAGTCTTTGAAAAATATCTGCATCTAAAGTATAGCGCTGACCCATAAATCGAAATCCCTTTATCTCATTCTCTCTGTCCGGTTGTATATCTTCATCAAAAATTGGAATGGAATTAATATCAGGACCTTTCAATTTGTTGATTTCACCCAAACATTTTACCCATTTATCAGAGTCAGATACCAAAGCTTCTAAATCAATATCCTGCCCATAAATATTTACCAACGGTTCATAATATTCAAAATAAGACAGGTCGTCGGCTTTGCCTACAAAAAAATTAGTGGGCTGATATATTTTATCCCAGCTTTCTCCGTTTTCTTTTTTAGTCAATGCTAAAGTCATAAGGAAGGCTGACTTAGTTTCATCCTCATTTTTAGCTCTGAATGTCATTCTCCCGCACCACATCATTGCCTTGAAATATGCTTCCAATTTTTCGTCTGTAGTATAATGTCCTCGAGGAATATATTGTGAATAATCTTCGCTAAAGGCTTCGGGGGACATTAGGTTTTGACCTATATTCATCAATGGAGAAACTGCTATCCCTTCTTTTTTATTAATAAGAGATAGTTCGGCTTCTACTTCCGACTTTACTTCTTCTGGGACTGTCATTGTTGAATCTAACAGCTTTCCGACAACTGCGAAAAAGCCCATATTCCTTTTCGCTGCATTTTCCCAGGTGGTTCTCTCTAGCACGTTATATTGTTCCTTTGATTCTAAGAGCATGGACTCACTTAATTTTTCCAACTCCTCTGAAAGCTTTTCTTTTTCTATGACTCTTAGCAGATGGCTAAAAAACAAATGATAATTATGTAACATTGAATCGGTAGTAATGAAACTGGGCACAGGCCTATATCTATACGTATTCATTTCATAAGTTATAAAAAACTCCCGGGTTTCGCTAGGTATTACAACGAAACCGTTTCTTATCAATAGTTCTTCCGCTTCCGAAGAAAATTCAAAAAATCTCTTATTAATCACATTATTCAACCCCGGTTCTACGGTGTAAGGTTCAACTATAGGTACCACATTTACCGGCATACCCTTATAATCAGCAAAGTTTGAAACCAAAGATGCCAATTGAATCACGGGTTCTTCATTATCTTTTTCTATTATATCCACATCCGGAATATCAATATGTTTGTCGCACCCCATCATAGTGCTGATGAGTAAAATCAAGGCAAGCATAATTATAATAGACCGATGTCTTCTATTCATTTTTTCACCCCTTTCTAATATTTGCACCTTACTATATGTATTCTTTAGTAATGAAAAATACAATTCCGGAATATTAGTGTGTAAAATCATTAACCACCCTGCAAATTGAGATTGCAGAGTGGTTTAAAAGGCCATCTCCAGTAGACTTGAGAATTTATTGCGATCAATTAAATTTTCTTCCATTAGTTCTTGCAGAATATTTAAAATGTTTTCCCATGTAGGTTGTCTGCCTTTTAACTCTGTTATTGTATTTATTGCTTCATATAGCTTATATTTTTCAATTGCAATAATAAACAGCAAGGCATATTTTTCATCAATTCCTAATTCATATTCAATAACATTAACATTGTTTATTATCTCTGATGCTTTTTTAATTGTTATAGAACTTTTAATAGCATCAATCAACCTTTTTCTTATAGAATGCTCGGATTCTTTAAAAAGCTCCGCTGTCTTGTATATATCTACTATTTTTAATATTTCCATCATCCTGATTAATGTTTCCTGAAGTTCTGTCTCTACTTGAGGAAAGTACCTATAAATAACATCCATAAGCTTTTTCTTTTGTTTGTTATCAAGTTTAGAGGATTTAAATTCAATTGATAATGTGGAAACAAAAACTTGCAGGTTCTTTACGGTAAAATATTTTCTTTTACTTAATAGATTGTCCAAAACATAAATTAAAAAATCTTTATCTTTAACCTGCATAAGGTAATTTATGATAATGTTTTGAAATCCTGTATCACCATCTCCACTGCTCATAATATTGATAATCTCGCCTACTGCATTTAATTTAAAATCATTGGCGGAAACCATGTCTTCATTAAATACACTTCTGTTCAATGAAATGATATACAGAGCAATAAAGTTATTATTTGTCGCTCTTTCTTCAATCTTTGTGACTATCAGCTCTTTTTGCTTACTCTTTTCTAAAATTTTATGCAATATACCTTTGTTGTATTTTTGTTGTATTGAAAATATAGGTTCTAAAAACAATTTCATGCCTCCTGATTTTCTTATTACTATTTTAAATTATCCATCGTTTTTAACATGATTAAATTCAATTATTAAGCAATTTATAATAAACAAAAAAAATAAATACTTTTTTTAAATTGTCCTTTACTCAAGTATATATTTATATTATACTATAGTTTTATGCTAAATCCAAGTCCTCTATAAAATAGTTCTGATTCAATATTTATAGTG
>CAYXUX010000069.1:3906-10076 GCA_964468275.1 uncultured Clostridiaceae bacterium | reverse complement strand
TCGTGGAATTGAAATAATATTAAGGGAAGTAATCGAGTGTTTTTTTTAGTTTACGGTTGTTTAATTTTCCTATGTTTATATAATTATTCACGATATTACCAAATACATCAAATATTATACCTTTTTCATCATCTATTGTCAATTCAAGGGCTTTTTCCCATTCTGAATTTGTTTGTCTTTGAATCCTAACCACTCTAATTGTTGTCATATTATTTTAATTTAAACTTAAATTCTTTATTAAGAAACAATCCTTTTAATTTTGCTATTTTATTTACTTTGTCAATAAGTAATTCAAAAAGTGAAAATTCTTTGTTATCAATCCGGATAGCAAACAAAGTAAGATTAAACGCTACTTTCTGTATTTCTCCTATAAAAAATAGACTTACTTCGAGATTTGAGAGATTTGGCTTCTTTACCTTTGTAAAATAATTTGTATTGCTTCCACAGCAATACTTTGCTTTCTTGCCCGAACCGCAAGGACAAAGCTCATTCCTTTGTGTTTTGCTTGCTTGGATCGGTGCTTTCGATTTTGAATATATTCTTTTCATGTTATGTTTTTAGTTATCGACTTTATTTAATTTATTCAAAAAGACCCCTTTTAAAGCTGCATCAAGTTTTATTGCCGTTGATTCGGAATAGTTAAAAGACCAATCAATTTCCCAGTCTATACCATTACATCCTCCTCCTGAATCAAAACTACACCCAGCTGTTGTTAAAACATTACGAACAAAAAAAATTATGTTTATTTCTTCTTGATTTTTTACTTTAAATGTAACATGTCGCCATTTTTTCCAATGAAGTCTTTCTGGTGGGCAATATTCTTTTACCGTATCTAATTCATTGGGATTTTCTGATTCTCTTATACATCTCGGTATTTCTAATTCTACTTCAATCCCTTCTTTTTTTAATGAATTTATCATTTCCATTGTATACTTATAAGCATCGTTTACAGTTTTCATATTTTTAGTTATTTTAAATATCCAATTTTCTTAATTCCTTCGGTTGTAAATTCCTGTTCTCTTAACCATACGGTTTTATGTTCTCCGTCGTGGAAATATGTTATTTCATAAGAAATAGAATCAAACCTTAAATTAACTCCTGTTATCATTCCTTCTATTTTGCTGATACAAATTGTTACTATTGTACCGCATTGATAATATTTTATTTTTAGATTATTCATTATTATATTAATTTTATATTAGTCAAATTTTAATCCCACTTGTGCCCTTACCTTCTTAGGTGCGCTTGTATCAATTTTTTTAGGTAAAAGCATTTTATCATTTACTAAATAACCTATACCGTCTGTATCAATTATATCGTCGTGGCATTTCTGTTGAGCTTCATATTTCCCTGCGCTCGAAATAACAAAAGTGTCTAACTCATCATACACACGAATATCGGGGTCGTTAAATAGCCTTTCCCTTACTTTTTCCCTTAGTTTGTCTACACATGCTTGCTTAGTTTGATGATTCATATTAAATCCATATTTGACAGGAACACCTTCTTTTACTTTTTCAAGGTCCTGGTAAGTATAAAGATTATCATAAAAATCTACTATGGTATTAAGTACTGTTAAGAAGTGGGATTGGTTTTCATCGTCAGTAACTTTTGTTTTTCTCATTGCATTATTTTCAATAACCAACAAAGCGTGGTTATAATATTCTGCTATTTGTGCAGCTATCAACGCAAATAAATCTTGGTCTATCCTTCCTCGCCAACGTGCAATAGGCTTTATTTCACCGCCGTTTACAACGTCTATCCTGTCAAACACAGTTATAACTCCGTAGTCGGCTTTTTCACTTAATCCTTTATTTGGGTCGGCTACCACTAAATATCTATTTCTCCATCCTTTTACAGGCAGTTCCCATATAAAAAACTCCCCTGAATCGTAAGCTGTAAATTTAAGATTCTTAATACAGTTTTCTCCTAATAATGTATCGCCTTCTAATTTGCCTTTGTAACGAGGCGGAGTGGCTTGTTTTCTCAAGATCTCTACATCATTAGGATTAAAAACCCTCCTCCCTGTTGATTGGAATGCCTCTCTCGGATTTGTCGGATTTTCGGCTTGCATTCTCCATTTATCACCATTCATTTCGGATAATTTAGACCTGTACCAATTTATACCTTCCAATGTAGCACCTGAGTTCCACAAGAATATTTCATACTCATTTAAAGAATCAATAAACTTTTGTTTATCACTACGTATGCTTTTATAGTTTTTTTCTATTTCAAACCACGCTATAAAAACAGGAGTATAAGCATTTTCAGTTATCCATATTTCATGCCAGAAGTTTCCTACTCCCTTAGCTGTGGATTCAAGAACAAACATAGAATAAGGCTCGGGTTCTATCGAATTGGCAACACTTTGTAAAAGGTCTTCGGGTGAGTTTCCTTCCGTAGTTTTCCAAAGGCCTAACTCCGTTAAGTGAGCCATTGCATTATCCTCACATCTTACAGAATCGGGCTTTTGCATGCTTCCAACTGAAACAATACAACCTAATTGATCCACTACAATATTATTTTTGCTTCCCTCAAAGCTCGAAAATGTAAAACTTCTTCTTTCATTGTACTTTAAAGCCCTTTTATATAAAGCCCTTAGATAGCGTGCTTGTTTTTCCACTTCTCCTATCATAATAGAGTTCCAATTTTCTTTTATCATGTCTTGGATGTGAGCCATTCTGTATTGCGTATAGGTAGACCCGCCCCATTGACGTGCTTTAAGAATCTTTATATATATAGGTTCTCCGGCATCTATCTTATCTTGTACTATCTTATTTAACTTCCTTTGCGGGTAGTTAAGATAGAAAGGAACATATTTTTTTGTTTTTTTGTCTAATACCTTTTGTTGCGTAGCAGCATAAAACTCATAGTCATACGTTAGCCTTAATTCGGATATAGATTTAAGTGTCTTATCAAAAGGGAATTTTTTCTTCCTGCAAAACTCATCTAAGGATTTATATTCCATTATCTTTTTGATGCCTTCAATTTCCTGCATAGGTAAAGGAAGATACAATTTATTATTATCAGCTATTTTCATTTTAAAACGCTTGATATTACTTCCTTCCCCTGTTAAGGGGTTATAAGGAGCAAACAGTATCTTCTTTCTCCGTTCGTTTTCTAATTGAATAGATTCATAGTTCATTCTTCTTTGAGTAATTGTTCTATATAAACATTGTGCTTTTTCAATTCTTGAGTTACATAGTATACGGCATTTCTCACCGTTGCATCAGATGAACAAAAAAACTCCGAAGCTACTGTACGATATAATTCTGAGATGCTTGGCTTTAGGTAAGATTCTGAATTCTTACTTATCTTGTTGTAATACTGTACTCTTTTGTACATTTCAACATACTTTATAATTGTCTCGTCTTTCATAGCAATTAAGATTTTTACAAATATATGTAAATTATTTTAATTACAATACAAATATTTTAAATTTAAATTTAAATTTTTCACAATTTAATTTAATATTATTAAAGTATTACTACTTATACAAATATACTTTTGTCTAAAGTATAAAAATATAATTCAAAATACCATGGCAGAAGAAGTAACCAAAACACCTAAAAGCAAATTTTTTGAGCGATTGGGAAAATATGACAAATTTAAAGACAAAGAATACCCTGACGAAGATCCGGATATGCTGTTTGAAGATTTAGATGCTTTCTTAGAAGAGCAAGAAGGGTCTTTAAATGAGGCTGAACAATTCAAAACAGAAATGGCAGAAACTTTTAGAAAATATCCCGAAGTATATGAATTTATTCAAGCATTAGTAGAAGCTCCCGAAAACCTTTCAGAAGATGAAGTTCTTGCATTTGCTCTTAATACTGTATTTACAGAAGAGGAAATACAAAACATCTTCAATTCCGATAAAGATATCGTAAAAGGAATTCGTGAGCAAAAGAAAATGGCGGCTTCTTTAAAAGCTGAAATCGAAAAGAATCTTAATGAATTTCAACCCTCTTTGGATAAGTTTGCTGACGAATATAATATTCCGGAAGATAAAAAAGAACAGTTTCTAACTTTCTTAGAAACGGAAATCCCGAATATGATAGCTGCAAGATTTACCCCTAAACTCTTAAAAATACTATACCAAGCATTTATCTATGAAGAAGAAATGAGTAATCTGAGCGAAGATAAAGCTATCCAAGCAAAGAACAACGAACCCACTAAGGAATATAAATCACTCATGCCTAACTTAGAATCGAATCAATCAGCTAAAAAATCACCTAAAAGAGAAAATGTATTAGACTTAGTAATAGGATTAAATAAAAAATAAAAAATAAAAAAACATAAAAAACACTAAACATGAAGCTATTAAACAAAGAAATGGAAATATCAGCAATGATAGATACCATAAATGAAAACATGAAAGCTGTGCAAGCAGCTATGCCTATGAAACTTGTTATTGACAAGGATTCTTCCGAGTGGCAATTAGACGGATCATCAAAATTTAACATCAATGTACCTATTGAAGGAGTTACTGTTTCCGATATTTTTACGGAAATGGAGAATTCTTCTCCAACAGCAGTTTTAACCGCAGGTGATGGATTTTTGAATATCAACGTAGGTACTACTCTAAATGCCGATGTTACCATAGTAGTAATTAAAACAACCCCATTCATTTAGTCATAAACATTAAAAAATAAAAAGCAATGAAATTTTTAAAGATTATTTTAGGATTATTTATCACCGCTATTTCGGTGGTTATATTTTTCGGAACACAAGAGGTAATGGGGCTTAGTTTAGCTCTTGGCACCATCCCTATCAACACTATTGACACGGAAGGGCTACATAATGCAGCCGGAGAGATAGGTACTGAGATAGTAGAAGAGGACGTAGCGACTAAAATTACCGAAGTAAGACCTGACGACTATCCGTTAGATACCATGCTTAGAAAAATAGGAACGCTAAAAACCGATAGTGAAATTCGTAGATTTGGACAGTCTATTTTAACGCAAGCAGCCGTACAAGTACAAGCAGACGTAAACACCAACTTTGGAAGAGGTGGTGGAGTTATCAACGTACCTGTTTTAGCTCAAGACATGGTAAAAATGTTAATTGACGACATTTATGAGTTAAAAGGAATTAAAAACACAGCAGGAGAAACAATACATGCTAAAGTCGTTTCAAGAGACCCAGGCGCAGGAGTGGTACGTATGATAGTCATTAACGGAGATCAAGGTGGTGGTGGAGCTTTAGACTTTTCTGTAGTTCCAGAACAAGACGCAACAGCGCCTAATATAGCCATTCCTAACGATACTAATATGTATATGATAAGTAATGCTAAAGCTGAAAAAGATGCTCAAACAGAACCTTTATCCAATCTTCCTGAAACGGATTACAACAACTGCCAAATCTATATGGCTAAAATCGAAGAAGCTATCTACACAGAGATGCAGAAAAAGAAAGTTAATTGGGGATGGGTTAACTACGTTGCTGATGCCCTTTATAAATTCCGTTATGACCTCGAAAAATCAAAACTTATCGGCAAGAGGGCTAAATTGATTGATCCCGACAACACAAATAGAGTAATCTTAATGGCAGGCGGTATAGAACAATTCGTAGGATTAAATTTCTTCTATAACTATACTGACCTTACCGGCACTGCAGGTGGATTAAACGAAAACCTATTTGCAGAATGGGGAGAAGCTTTGACCGATGTAAACGGAAGTAATGAAAAATTCTTTTTCGTATCCCCTGGACTTATGACACAACTTATCAAAATACGCAACGTACAACGTCAAATTGATGCTTCTAAAACTAAAATTAAATATGGTTTCAGAGTAACCGAAATTGACACAGGATTTAACATATTAAACCTTGCATTACATAAAGGATTAAAACAATGCGGGCGTAATTACGAAGGAGTTATTGTTGATTCCCAAAACATAAGAACAGTAGTATTTGACCCGATGCATTGGAGAGACCTTGACCTATTAACTTCCGGACAATCCAAAGTAAACGCAAGAATACTTGAAGAAAGAAGTACTATTGAAGTTGTCAATCCTAAATCACATGCTTGGGTATACGGAATAGCATCAACTCCTAATCCGGGAGGAGCAGTAGTAGAAGTTTAATTTTTAACAAAAAGAGATGTGGATAAAAACACATCTCTTTATAAAATCAAAAATCATGAGCGTATTAAATCCAAACGAAGGAAATATAAA
>CAYXUX010000069.1:0-3806 GCA_964468275.1 uncultured Clostridiaceae bacterium | reverse complement strand
AAGATGATATAGCAGTATTACAATCTATAACACTACACACTATAGAAGGTGCAAGTTTTGTTCAAGACGGAGGGACAGGCCATTATATTGCTACAGTAACTATTGCAGGCGTAGTTGCGGAGGATACTGCAGCAGAAGTAATGACATCAACAGGATTAACGGTAGCAGCCGGCGCAGGAATAGTAACAGTAGACGGTGGAGCAGCTCCTTTAACAGACCCTGTATTTATTGGTATTAAAATTACAAAAGCATAACCATGGCACGAAAAAAATATTTTACGAATAAAATGGGGATTAATGTCCCCATTTCTCTAAAAGGAGTAAACCATTTTCCAAGTTTTTCGTGGAATCAAATGGCTAAAAGAGGTGAGTTTGCAACGTCTGATGAAGAGTTTCAAAAAGCTATTGAAAGTTCTGTATTCTTTAAAATAGGGATAATAAAATTAGACCCCTTTTTTAAGGCCGAAGAAACGGTAGTAAAAAAAGAAATTCAGAAGGTAGAAATGGAAACAATACCGCAAGGAGTTAATGATCCCCCAAAAGCAGTCATTGAAGAAACGGTAGCCGTCCCCAAGAAGACTACCCCCATTGATAAAATGACAGAAATTGAAGAAGTAAATCCATTTATAAATAAAGAATTGATGTTGTCTACAGATGATATTAAAGTAAAAGTGGATAATGAGATACTCCCAGAAGACGTAAAGAATAAAGAAGAGGCAAAAAAGTATTTAGCATCCAAAGGGATAGCCACATCAGATTGTAATACTCTTTCTAAAGTCAAAGCCTTAGCCAAGAAAAATGGTATAACTTTTATAAATTTATAGAGATATGGCAAATATGGAAAAATCAATAGCCTTGTTGTTTAAAGGTAAGAAAATAAAAGAAGACTTCGATACTCTCACTCCGAAAGAACGATTAGCGTACCTCTTAGAGGTTTACAAAGTAGAGAAGGGACAAGAAGAAAAGAGAGGAAAATCTAAAAAACCTTTAACCCCTGAGGAAAAAAAAGATAAAGCATTCGATAAACTTTTTAACAATACAAAATAATGTGGACAGCTTTGGCAGGATTAGCGATTAGTGCAATATCTACAGGAATAGGTGCAGCGGCTCAGAAGAAAAATCAGAGGTTAGCGCAGCAAGCCGAAGATGACAGAGCAAAGAGACAAGAAGCTATTATGCAACGTTCATTAGAACGTGGCGAGCAAGACTATTTCTCTACATCTTCCGGCAAGCATCTTTTAACAACGCTTAATGATGATTATAGCGCACGTTTAAGAGGACTTAAAGGAGGTGTATCTAAAGCAGGGTCTACTCCTGAAAGCGCATTAGCACATGCAGAGAACTTACAAAAAGGAAAATCAAGGATATTATCTTCTGTTGTAGCAGGTCAAGATTATCGTAGGGATAGAGCGCAAGAAAGATATGATACAGCACAGATGATTGAAAACCAAAACCGATCTAATTTCTTACAGAACTATTATACTCAAGCCGGGCAAGCAGCAGCCAACGCATGGGGGAATGTAGGGAAAGCAGCATTAGATACAGGATTAGGGATAACAAGTGCAAAAGCTAATAAAAGTGAAGGAAGTACTACAGGGTCTTTAATAAAAGAATTAGGAAAATTACAAGATCCAAGAGGTGAGAGCGATTACATAAACCCTGAAAGAGAGGATTATTTAGGATACGAAGTTTTATACGGATAACATGACACGAGGAGAAGCAAAAGTAAACATATTACATAAAATTGATGAAATAAGTCCATTTGATAATGTAGATATTCAATGGGACATTCTCATCGAAGGCATGCTTGACAGCTGTGTGCGTCAGGTATACGAATCTGTACATCCTCGATTTTTAAAAGCATCTGTTTTATCTTTTTCCGATTCAGACCCTGTCAGACGAATACCAATAGAAAAGGCGAGTTTTGCCATTCCTACTGATTGTATAAGGGTTTTAAGTGTTCAATGTAGGACATGGGAAAGACCTATCACTACATTTATAACAAGTGATATGCCTGAATATTCCCTACAGAATAATATCTATAATAAAGGGGGAGCATCTAAACCGAAGGGATATATAAGCCAAGACTACTCCGATGTAGACCCAACTTTAACAGAACAACGGATTATGGTTAGTCCATTTACTGATGCCAACGTAAATCAAGATATAACGGTATATTATGTTAAAATGCCTGTATTAGGTACTGATGATTCACATGATTTTGAAGTACAAGCAGACCTTTTAGACGGAGTATTTTGGTTTACGGCATATAGTGTATTAGTAAGCATGAAAGAGGTAGAATTTGCCAAACATGCACTTTCAAAGTATCAAGAATTTATAATGTTTAAACAGGTATGACACTACATAGCTTTGTATATAATATAGATGATATTTTTAACCTCGTAAGTGGAATTACATTTACTAAGGTCTATGATGTAGACAAACAAAAGAACGCTGTTTTGCTTGATTTATACGCTATGAGTAGAGATGAATTTTATCTGTTTATGAATTATCTAAAGATAGCATCTGATGTGATGTGGGATAACATAAAAGTACATTCCCCAAACCAAGATTATGAATTTGACTTATTATTACCTAATGGGGTAAGGATTATTCAATATGACTTAAACATAGGACAAACCAACGACACAAGAATAAAGGACTATATCTTACAGTCTATAATGAATTATATACTCAAAGAATGGTACTTACACAAAGGACTACATGATTTATACCAAATTTACGAACAACAATATAAAGACAATATCCATAAGCTGATTATAAGAAGCTCAGGAACAAATAAAGATTGGGGTGGTAATATTTTTACAGTAAGGAAAGGGATGTTTTCATGAATATAATACCAATTAAACATATAACATTTGATTCGCAGGGTGTGTTTGTAGAATCTTATACAGGCACTCTTTTTGAAGACGGAAAATGGTATAACGTTACCATAGACAACTATACAGAAATGGCTATTGCTTATAATAACGGCAATAAGGTAACCATTGCAGCGTCCGACGGAACAAATACGGTTTTTGTATCAACGAAGCCTGGAACGTTTGTAGGAATGTATGATTTAGAAATAGAATGTACAGCATTAGCATCTTCGACTATACACATTACGGTAGACCTTATTATAACTCCTGACTTAGATTTTGAGACTTCTTATGTGTACATGCCAAGTCAGAACAAAAATCAAAGTTTAGCTTTTAAATTAATACATAAATTTCAATTATTTGTATTTAAGTTATTAGGGATTTTTATATGTAAGAGTTTAGAAACCTTAAAAGCAATATCAGAATTAGAACGATACCCTAATTACGTTCTTCTTTTGTCAGCACATAAGATTTATGAATGGGTAGCAGACAGCATTTCTGTAGCCGATGATATTGATGTTATTCAGCCGAACCATATAACCACAAAAGGGCGTTGGGTAAAAGTAGAAGTATTAGGTGGTGGAACGATAGCAGCTTCACAATCGAATTGGAACGAAGTAGACCCTTTAAATATATCATATATCCAAAATAAGCCCGAAATTCCGACTAATGTAAGCGACTTAGAAAATGATGAAGGATATATTAAAGCTGCAGATATTCCCTCTATTCCTACCAAAACAAGCGATTTATTAAACGACAGTAATTTTGTTAGCGATGAAAATTATGTACATACCGATAATAACTATACAACAGAAGAAAAAAACAAATTATCTGATATAAATGCAGGAGCTGAAATAAATGCTATTAACAAAATACAAGTAAACGGTTCAGAGCTTCCTATTTCAGGTAAGACCGTAAATATAGCAGC
>CAYXUX010000068.1:0-10084 GCA_964468275.1 uncultured Clostridiaceae bacterium | reverse complement strand
AGACCTATCATAACGCTGATTGAACCAATTTTATATGCTTTATTATAATCCATTTATTATCGCCCCCAAAAGTCTAATAACCATGATTTGTATAATTCCATTATCCTCAATCAACGGGGTTTACATACTCAGCAACATCAGAGATCTATTTTGTCAAAAAATATCTTGCCAATACAATTCCTAAAGCCATGACTATTGCTATAAACACATAAACCATGAACAATTCAGCAGTACCTATACCTGCTCCCCATGTATCTGTTATATCAGGCATCCTATAGTTTTCAGTAATGTCATTTCCTTCTGCATTTAAAATAACTGCATCGTTATGACCAAATAGTGTGAGGATTCCATCAAATTTCTCTATGCTTTTTTGTAAATTAGATTCTTTTTTTATATCTAAAAACTGATTGTTTTTTATATCGAACTTAAGCATGTCCTTTGCAAATTCAGATCGACTATCATCGAACAATTTCAAACCATAAAAAGCAATATTTTTATCTAGATTATGGCCGCCTACCGCATAGTATTTGCCCCTGCTTGTCTTAAACCTGTATGTGTCAACAAAAGCCGAATAGGTACTTGGTCTATAATTCGCATTTACCAACCGGTATCTCATATTTATGCCTTTTAAGAGTTTGGCAAATCCGTAAATACCCGGATTTTTACTATCTTTGAAAAATGCAATAAGTACACCATCTACCTTCCTTGTTTCCAAGACATAGGCATCTTCCACTTTGTGCCTTCCATGAGAAGCATACTCTGTAATTGCAGCAGATAATACTGTCTTATCATCTGTAAATTTATATTCAGAATAATAAAGTATACACGAGAGTACAAGTGCCAGTAGAATACAAGACGCTGCTGCTATTAATCTCCCAGGCTTTATATCCTTCAAAAACTCAAAATATTTCTTCATTAATAGCCCTTCCTTCAAAAATCACTGTCTGATAGTCATATTCTCTATGGTTTTTACTGCTTGCTTATATAAATTATATCATATTCACTGGTTTGATAGCATACTCTCTTACTTCCAATGCTTAGGAGTCATCACATATAATGTCATATACGATATAGCACCACATTTGATCTAAAATAGGAAATACATTCACATTAAATTGTATTATTCCATACTATATTTATAGGATTAAATTTTTTAATGGCGGCGAGAATTATAATGTCATATGAAAAAAACAATTATATCAGAGAGAAAGCAGTAGACTATGCGAAAAAATATGCTCTTTCTCCTAACCCAAGCTATAGATATTTTGATGTATATGAAACACTAGGCGGTGATTGCACAAATTTTGTATCCCAATGTTTGTTGGCCGGAGGTGCCCCCATGACATATAGTACTGAATATGCCTGGTGGTATAAAGGCGATTCTTGGTCTATACCATGGGCAGTGGCACATTCATTGTATTGGACCTTGAAAGTAAATTATCAATCTAATTATTACGGGGTTAAAGGGCTTGAAGTAGATAATGTTAATATGCTTGAATTAGGAGATTTGATTTTCTATGAAGACGATAGAGGGGTAATATATCATTCGTCTATTGTGACTTCTTTTGATAATGTAGGGCCCTTAATCTCACAACATACATTCAATGCTTTGAATATTTCTTATCTCAAAACTTGGAAGGCAAGAAAAATGCACTTTATGAAGATAAGCCTATAAATATTGCAATTTCCTTTACGATTTATCTCTCTTTTCTTTTCATTATTAAAAACTCTTTTACATTATTCGTGACCAATGCAATATTCATCATCAAGAAAAGCTGTCGTACCTTGTAAATGCGGGCTTCCTGTTAAAACAAGTACTTTCATTGCGATACCTCCAATAATTATATTTTTATTAAAATTATGTATAAACAAACTATTTACTTTGACCCTGATGTGTTTGTGCAATACCTATAAATAAACTACTTGCTTATATATTATAGCATATTCGGCGAACCGGCAGCATAACTCTTAACTTCCAATGGTTTTCAAGTATTGATTTGCATTTAAAAAAGTTTTTATTTTATATCATCAGAGACTATTGAGGTGTTCTTTTTAATAAATATAAAGTATTGACAGTTTAGCTAATTGATATTATACTGTATATAAACACTATATACAGTATTGCTTTTTGGGGGTGCCTTTTTGAATATCATACTATCAAATTATTCAGATAAGCCTATATATGAGCAGATTGCAGAGCAGATAAAAAGTTTAATAATTAAAAGGGAATTAACCGAAGCCGAGCTTTTGCCATCTATACGTGTTCTGGCAAGGGAACTTCAAATTAGCGTTATAACAACAAAAAGAGCCTATGATGAATTGGAAAAGGACGGTTATATAGTAAGTGTTCCCGGCAAAGGCTCCTTTGTAGGAACACAAAATACGGAGCTTTTAAAGGAGGCCAGAATACGCATAATAGAAGATAAGCTAATAGATGCCATATCGGCTGCCAAGAGCATAGATATTTCTTTTGAAGACTTGGCAAAGATGCTTAAATTGCTTTTTGAGGAGGTATAGAATTGGAACCTATTTTTGAAATTAAGGGTCTTAAGAAATCCTTTAAGGATTTTAGCCTAAAAGGAATTGATATAAGTTTAAACAGGGGCTATATCATGGGTTTTATAGGGCCAAACGGAGCAGGAAAGACCACGACTATTAAGCTTATGATGAATCTTCTAAGGAAAGATGACGGGGAGATAAAAATATTTGGTAAGGATTATATACAATTTGAGAAGGAAATTAAAAATAAGTTAGGATTCGTATATGACGAAAACCATTTTTATGAGGAACTGACTATAGAAGAAATGAAATGGGTTATAGCACCTTTTTATGAAAAGTGGAATGAAAGTCTGTATAAAAGCTATATGAAGGATTTTAACCTTCCGTTAAAAAAGAAAATAAAGGATTTATCAAGAGGTATGAAAATGAAATTCTCTTTAGCAATTGCCCTGTCTCACGATGCGGAATTGCTTGTGATGGATGAGCCTACTTCCGGTTTGGATCCGGTAATCAGAAGCGAGCTTCTGGAGATACTGTCTCAAACCATACAGGATGAGAATAAGGCGGTGTTCTTCTCTACTCATATAACTTCTGATTTGGATAAAATAGCGGATTATATCACACTGATTGATGACGGAAAAATTTTATTGGATGGAGAGAAAGATGAGCTTTTAGATAGCTATGGATTGGTAAGGGGTAATAAAGAAATCCTAAATGCTGACATTAATAAAGATTTTATTAATGTCAGGGAAAATCAATTTGGTTTTGAAGCTTTGGTAAAAGATAAAAACCATATCAAGAAGATTTATGGTGACAAAATCATAATTGAAAAACCAAATATTGAGGATATTATGCTTTATTATACCGGGAGGTGGCAAAATGCTAAATCTAATAATTAAAGATATATTAATACAAAAAAGACAATTGACATTTTCTCTTTTATACCTTGGTTTTGCGATAATAGCTTTCCAAAGTTTTGGTGAAGTCATGTTCTCCGCCGGCATAGTGGCCTTTATATATATGTTATCTATGACTGCCTGTGCAAATGAAGATAAAGTCAAATCCGATATAATGCTTAATAGTTTGCCTATAAAAAGGGTAAATATTGTTTTACAAAAATACATTTCAATTTATATTTATTTTATTATGGGAACTATCATATATATAGTTTTCTCAAAGCTCCTTCAATTTTTACAAATACCAATAAAAACTTATTCACTGGCTCTCGAAGTCTTTTTAGCAGGATTTATGGCCTCATCCTTTATGGCAGGTTTATACTTCCCCTTATACTTTAAGTTTGGATATATGAAAATGAGAATTGTAAACTTTGTACTATTTTTTCTAATTTTTTTCGGTATTTCACTGTTATCAAAATATATGCAGGGTTCCACTTCCCTCCAATTTTTTTATAATATAAATGTCCTGTGGGAAAATAATAAAATGCTTTTTATTGCTGCAGCAGCTCTGATTTTTGTCACACTAATGGCTGTTTCCCTTGGCCTTGCAGTTTATTTTTATAAGAAAAGAGAGTTTTAATGCAGAAGGTCTAAGGGCGGGGAAAAGTCCCGCCCTTATTTTTTACATCGCAATTGCACCCACCGGGCAATTATCGATAGCTTCTTTCAATTTTTCCTTATCAATTGTACTTTCTTCGTAGTCTTTGACAACAGCCTTTTTCCCTTCCATTTCAAAAAGTTCCGGATAGGATTTTGCACATAAAGTACATCCCATACAGGCTTCTTTGTTAATATTTAACCCCTCTTGTTCAGATACTTCACCGGGCAAATCTTCATCCTTTACAATTTTGGCGGCCATCCATGAGAAAATCAAAATTGCAATAACCGTCAAAATCCAACGTATAAACATAAACTTTGGTCCCAAGAATTTTGCTTCATTTAACAACATGGGTACCTTAATTACCGCCCATGAGCTTAGGATTATTATAATATTCCTGATGGAGGCGCCTTTTCTATGGAGCATTACGCACATTGGAAATGCCGCATAAATAGGCCCTGCTGAGATACTGCCAACTACAAATGCAAATACTATTCCTTTTCCCCCGGCATCCTCACCAAGGACCTGCATAATCCTTTCCTTGGGCACCCACATATCAAGGAGTGCGGTAAGTACAAATATGACAGGCATAATCATAAGCATTTCTTTAATATAATAAGTGCTGTTTTTAACTGAATTAATGCCCATCACCGGATTTATTATAAATATAACAAGATACACAAAAGCAATGAATGTCAAGAATATGTTTTCTTTTATTTTTTCTAAAATCATTATATTATTACCCCCATTAATAATGCGATAAATATAGCAAATAGAAAGCTAAAGCCGTTGCGAACAGCAGTAAACTTTGCACCAAATTCCTTCCTTTCCAAAGGAAAAGTTACTATGCCAACCATAGTCAAGGTCGTTAGAAAAGATACAGCCGGTACTACCCCGACACCTGCATTTACCAATGTCCCGACAAGGGGAAAGGCAATAAAAGCCGGAACCAATGTTATTGTTCCGATTAATGCAGAAACCACTGTAGCTAATAGAACTGATTGTTTTGATACAAAGCTTGCTATTTTATCCGGAGGTAGCAAGGTCAAAATCAATCCTATTGCAAAAATAATGGAAAATATACTTAAGGCCATTCCCTTTCCCATACCTAAAGCCATTTTAAGTGCTTTTTTGGTTCTTTCCTTATTTTTAACAAAGGAAAATGCTAAAAATATTAAGGTGCCTATCCATATAGCCATTGTGAAAACATCCATGCAAGATACCCCCTTTTTGATTACTGCTATTCTAACATTAGTTTTCATAGAAAAATAGACACATAGGTTTCTTTTTGTTATAATTTATTTATCTAGACCCCGCAGTTTCTTCGGGTAGATAAAACTATCAGCCCTAATATTATTGGAGGTGCAATAATTGATAGAGAATTTAAGCGCTCTTGAACTTTTTAATGGGATTGATAAGGAATGCCTAAGAAACCTAGTAAATGATAACAAGATTATAAGGCGTTCATTTCATAAAGGAATGACGGTACATGAACATGGTTCCAAATGTTTAGGGTTAGATATAGTCTTATCCGGTGGACTAATAGCCTATTCCCTAGCCTCTAATGGTTCAGAAATTGTTGTTTTTGAATTCAGAAAAAATAATGTAATAGGTGCCAATCTATTATTTGGGAATCAAAATAAATACCCTATGAATATCTATTGCACCGAGGATTGTGTTCTTTTTCATATATATAAAGACACTGTTTTAGAATTACTAAAAAATTACGATTTCGTTATGCCATTTGTCAGGTCTTTATCCCTTAACTCCCAAGGAATCAATAAAAGAATAGCCATGTATACGCAAAAAAGCCTAAGGGAGAATCTTATGGATTATTTAATAGACTTGTCGGCAAAGCAAAATTCACATATCGTCCGCCTACCTGTCTCTAAAAAGCAGCTGGCTGATTACTTTGGAGTGCAAAGGCCTTCGCTTTTTCGTGAATTAAAACGCATGAAAGATGAAGATTTAATAAAGATTGATAATAAAACTATTACGCTGAATTTTTTACGGAAATAATACAATAAGCCCCTCCTTATTGATGATTTTTCTATTAAATCTATATCACTCTTGCTATTAGCATTTCCTGTTGAATATGAGCCAAATAATATAGCTTTATCAATAGGGTAGTTCCTTAATATCGGAATCACCAAGATCCTTTGATACGTCCTATAATGATATGTTTTGATGGCATTACGTAACACTTTAAGGCAATCATTTTATGCCTTTACATACACTTTAATTCATTGATGTTTTTGATTAATTCCGGTAAAAAGTCTACTAACACATCCCAGACCATATTAAACTTTATCCCTTCGTAATCATGAATAATTCTATTTCTCATGCCTCTAATCTTATGCCATGGAATTTGGCTGTTTACTTCCAAAAATTCAAAATCCAATCTAGTCACCAGTTCTCCAATCTGGCTGAGGTTAAAAACACAAGCTGATATAGTTTTGGGATCATTAGAAAACTCTTCAAAAGTCATATTTCCTTTGAATTGCATAGCTTGTTCTGCATATAATTTTATTTTTTCAAGAATAATCCTTTCATGCTCTTTCATAAATAATTATCCCCGTTTCATTAATTTCATGTTGCACACGACTACCCTCGATTATTTGTGATGCCTCAATTAGGTCCACGGGAATATCTAATATTTCTACAATTTCCTCTAGTATTCCGAAAAAATCAATCCCACGAACTCTACCTTTGCTGTCAATAACTATATCAATGTCACTTAAGCCTGTTTGGTTACCCTTTGCATAAGAACCAAAAAGGATAGCCTTTTCAATAGGATGATCGCTAAATATGGGTAAAAGTTTTGCTTTTATTTCATTCTTAGTATAAACTTTTTCCATTATGCTTCCCCTTTCAAACTTAATTAGTCTAATCAAAATTATTCCGCTTATTGTAAATATTATACAATGGATTTTATAAGTAAGCAATTAATACTTATGCCCTCAGTGCTTTTGTGTTTTAATATATTAGAAAATCTGTCAATCATCACATATGATATCATATATAATACAAGCATCGTATTTGATCTAAAATAGGAAATACATTCACATTAAATTGTTTTATTTCATACTATCTTATAAGATTAGATTTTTTAAACCTCACCGTTTATTATCTCTATAGCTGATTTGCCGGTCATATGCTCTATTTCAATTTCGATTATACATACATCTTTTATCTCTTTTTCAATTTCATCTTTTGCTTTTTTCTTCTCATTTCCCTAAACATAAAGTCTCTCCCTTATTGTTATTTAAAACTTATTTCCGTCATTGTGAAATTCAAGCTTGCCACATTCCTTGCAGCAATAAATAAATACTTTTAGCGAACCTGAAGCAAAACTAGAAAAAGGTATAGCCTTATCTCCTAATTGTATTCTATCTTTTTCTACCAACGTTAACGGACTACCGCAACGCAAACACTTTAATTCTTTATCCATTATAAACTCCTTTAAATAATATATGCCTATTTATTCTAGCATATCTAGATATAAGTATCATTACTACAGTCTTTGTTTAATTTTCTATCTATTTCACATCTTTCAAGAAGGTAATCCCATGGTTTTAAAAACATGATAAAATCATTCTGTAAAAAACCTGTCGATAATTAGCTCCCTTACATATGCATCTTCAAAATCTATATCTCCGAATAGTCGCACTACCATATTCTCTTTCAGTACTATAATTTCATCCAGTTCTTTTGTTAGTGCCAGTTCGTCAACCTTCCATAAATTTTTCATATCATTATCATAAATAATAGTTTTCTCAAAAAAGGTCATGCCCTTCCACTTCATACCTCTTTCCATTTCTGATATTATACCTTTAAAAATCTTTTGGGCAAAGCCAGGATTAACAGTTTTATAGTATCTAACATATAGATTCGTGTTTGAAATATTATCAAACCAAAGCTCATTTAAAGCATAATGTTTGGGGACAATAGGGCTCATTCCGGGATTAAACTCCCTATTAAGTAACTCACCTTTTTGATCGCCCGCCAATAAATCCGATATGGTTATTATAGGATATCCCTCAGGTATACTGTCAATTTTGTATCCTGAATCCATGTTAACACCGCTTAAAAAAGAATTTGTTATAGCAGAAAGAAATACAACACCCATTATGGCAAAAGTCACATAAAGCACATTATCTTTTTTATCCGTTGATCTTTTCTTTATAAAGTACCTGAAAATTAATCCTATTATTAACCCAATTACAGGACCCGTTAGAGATGTTGCTATAATCTTAGGTCTGAAAAATGAATCCGCTATAAATGCCGATGCAATCAATGCCCCAAAGAGTAATGTTGTAATATTTAATGCAATTATGCGCCTCCTTACTCTTTTATAATTAGGTTTTTCTATGGGCAATCCTTTTTCAATATCCTTCTTTGCCTTTAGTATTCGTATCAGTCCGTAGCTAACGGGTACTACCCCACTTAAGTAGAATAGAGGAAGCACAAAGGTACCGACTACACCGACAAAACTCAGTAAAAATGTATACTTAGGCGGAAAATATAAAGTCATTACCCAAATTATAAGAGCGGTAGAAATAATAACACCTATAAGCTCTGTCTTCCAAAGAGTAGACTCCACTATTTTTTGTTCCAAAACATCATCAGTCTGAATTGGAGTTGGATTTTCTCCTTCCTCTGCATAAAAAAATTGTAAATGATCTCGGGATGTGATAAAATTCCACCCTGATTCTTTGCATAGATTCCTATATTCTTCCGACTCTTCAGTGTTTTCCGGAGAAAGAGGCCCCTCATTCTTGAAAACATCTACATTGAATCTTAATGCTTTAGGTTCAATGGCTCTAAATCTGGCAGTCCATCGACCTACTTTTTCAAGCATCCATCCTTTTTGTGCCATTTCCTCTAAATATGTCTCTATAGCTTTGTAATCAAGGGATAAAAATCCCCAAAACACCCTTTTCCTTTTATTCATCTTGTATTCCCCTTTCCAAAAGACAATTGCCATCTGCAATTAATTGCATTAATCGCTGATATTCTTCTTTTAAAATATCTAAGCCTTTTTCCGTTATAATATATGTTTTTCTTCTATCCTCTTCTGATATTTGCTCAATCATATCTTCCTCTTCAAATCTTGATAAAAGATTATATAAAGTTCCTGCACCTATTTTCACCCTGCCTTTAGTTTTCTCCTCAACATCCTGCATAATACCATAGCCGTGTCTAGGGTTCATTAAGCTTAATAATATATAATACATTTGCTCTGTTAAAGTCTTTAATTGCTCCCTAGCCATGGTATCGCCTCCTAAAAATACTATATCGATAGTAGATATATCTACTATCGATATAGTATCTCTTTTCTGCTTATTTGTCAATATGTTTATCAATTACCTATCAAATATAAATGATTTGATAACAGCGAAATACTCCCGTATATATGATTGGATAATAATTGACGGAGGAATTTTCGCCGGAAGTCCATAAGGTTCCATACCTAGCCTCCGGGCTAAAAATTTGGATCTGAATATATGGAATTTATTCGTTGCAATCAATACCTTTAGACTACTATTATCGTTTATATCCCTTATTTTATTTAAGCTAAATTGCAAGTTTTCAAAAGTCGTTGTAGCTTTATCCTCGTTAATTATTCTTTCGTCATCAATACCATTATCTATCAAATAGTTTTTCATTGCCTGACCTTCAGATATCAGCTCACCGGCACCTTGACCTCCGGTAACCACCACCGTTATATCTTTGTTTTCTAATAAATAATTCTTTGAAACCTCAAGCCTTTCCAAAAGAGCAGGTGAAGGAATATCTCCATATAGCCTTGCGCCTAAGACCACCACGTAGTCCGGCTTCTCAATGGCCGTACTCCGCCCCGCAATAAGTATTAAAGCTTCTATAACTATAAAAGATGATAAGATTATTATTATTGAAAATGTAAGTGCTTTATGCAATATTTTGCTCATGGTTATTCTTCCTCAGTCATCTATTTGTTTTTTACTTATAAAAAAACACCGCAACCTATTGCAGTGTCTGTTTCTTTATG
>CAYXUX010000067.1:0-10252 GCA_964468275.1 uncultured Clostridiaceae bacterium | reverse complement strand
TTTAGAATATATAGTAAATTAGAAAAGATAAACGGTAAATACAAAGCCGGGATATATTATTTGGATACGGGAATGAGTGTTAAAGAAATAGCGGAAATTCTGCAACATGGGAAGGGTTACAACGAAGTCGTCAGATTTACAATACCGGAAGGTTATGAAGTGCGAATGATTATTGATAAATTTGAAGAGCTGGGTATTGGAGATAAAGACAGGTTTCATGAAATAATCAATAACTATTCCTATGATTACGATTTTTTAGAAAATATTTCGGAAAACGCAATACCTTTGGAAGGTTATCTATTCCCCGATACCTATGAAATATTTAAAAATGCAAAGGAAGAAGATATTATAAGAAAAATGCTGGATAGATTTAACAGTGTTTTTACTGACGAATACAGAGAGCGGACCGCCGAATTAAATATGACAATAAATGATGTTATAACATTGGCTTCCATAATAGAGCGGGAAGCAAAGGCGGATAAAGAGCGTAAAATTGTATCTTCAGTCTTTCATAACAGATTGAAAATCAATATGTTGCTGGGCTCCTGTGCCACAATACAATATATTTTAAAAGAAAGAAAAGAAGCGTTGCAAACTAAAGATTTAGAGGTAGAATCCCTATATAATACTTACAAACACCCGGGTTTGCCGCCGGGTCCCATTGCATCCCCCGGTAAAAAATCCATAGAAGCAGCCTTATATCCCGATGACACCGATTATCTGTATTTTGTTGCAGAAAAAGACGGGACTCATTATTTTTCGAAGACCTTGGATGAGCATCTGAGGGCTCAAAAACGGATAAATAGTGAATGATTAATAGGCAATACGTTAAAACGCTATTGCCTATTGTATTATTGAACATAAAAAAGGAGCCTAATAATGAGCGGTATTAATTATGAATATATTGAAAACTATATAAAAGACTTATTGCCGGAATCTGACGGTATTATTAAAGATATGGAGGAATATGCAAAGGAAAACAACATCCCGATAATCACACCGGATGTATATAGCTTAATTGGAATACTTATAAAATCAACAAATGTGAAGGATATCTTGGAAATTGGTACTGCTATAGGATATTCAGCTATACTGATGGCTAAGTCCATAGGCGATGAAGCTAATATTATAAGCATAGAAAAAAATGAAATACTTGCGGATATAGCGAGAACAAATATAAAAAAGGCCGGATTGGTTGGTAATATTACAATAATTCAAGGGGAAGCAACAGAGGAACTGATTAATATTGAAAAGAATTTTGATATGATATTTATTGACGGAGCGAAAGGACAATACTTGGATTTTTTTAATAAATCTATTGATAAACTTAGAACCGGCGGGCTGTTTGTATGTGATAATGTTTTATTTCGCGGTATGGTTGCGGAAAAAAGCATATTAAAAAAAAGAAAAATTACTATAGTAAAAAGGCTTAAAAAATTTTCAGAATATATCATGAATAACGATGCCCTTGAAACATCTGTTGTGCCTATCGGTGACGGTCTTTCAATAAGTATAAAACTAAAGGAGGTAACGATTTATGGATAAACCCGAATTACTTGCCCCTGCCGGGAACTTGGAAAAATTAAAAATGGGATTAATCTACGGAGCCGATGCGGCATATATAGGCGGTGAAAGGTTCGGTTTGAGAGCGCAAGCAGGCAACTTTACATTGCTTGAGATCGAGTCGGCTGTAAAATTTGCCCATGATTTAGATAAAAAAATATATGTTACTGTTAACATAATACCCCACAATGATGATTTATATGATTTACCCGATTATTTACTGGAATTGGACAGACTCAATGTAGACGCCATAATAATTTCAGATCCGGGAGTCCTTCATATCGCTAAAAAAACTATTCCTAACATGGATTTACACTTAAGTACTCAGGCTAATACCACTAATTATGTATCAGCGATGTTTTGGCATGAGCAAGGTGTAAAAAGAATAGTCCTGGCAAGGGAATTATCCTTTGCCGAGATAAGGGAAATAGTTGATAAGGCACCGGATACCATGGATTTCGAAGCTTTTGTGCATGGTGCTATGTGCATATCTTATTCCGGAAGGTGTTTGCTCAGTAATTATATGGTGGGAAGAGATGCTAACAGGGGGGAATGTGCCCATCCCTGCAGGTATAAATATTATCTGGTTGAAGAAAAGAGACCTAATCAATACATGCCCGTTGATGAAGATGAAAGAGGTACCTATATATTTAACTCTAAAGATTTATGTATGATAGAACACATCCCTCAACTGGTAAATACAGGTATAAAAAGCTTTAAAATAGAAGGACGAATGAAAAGCTCCTATTATGTTGCAACAGTTGTGGGAGCGTATAGAAAGGCTATAGACGATTATTTCAACGACCCTGAAAATTATGAGCTTAACAAAGAGTGGTCGGATGAAGTAAGTAAAGCAAGTCATAGAGAGTTTTTTACCGGCTTTTATTTTGATAAGCCGGATGAAGAAGGTCAAATATATGAAACCGGTTCTTATGTCAGAGATTATGATTTTGTGGGCTTGGTCTTGGACTATGATAATGATACAAAAACTGCTTTGGTAGAACAAAGAAACAAAATGTTTTTAGGAGACGAGATAGAAATAATCGGCCCGAACAAAAATATGTTTAAACAAGTTATTACGGAAATGATAGATGATGAAGGTAGAATAATTGAATCCGCACCGCACCCGCAACAACAAATAAAAATGAAAATGAGCAAACCGGTCAGCAAATATGATATTTTAAGAAGGGAGAGTTAGGAATATGATTTGCATAACCTCCAAATAATGAGAACATAATATCATTGTTGGAGGTTTTTATATGGATAGTAAAGGCGTAACCATTTTGAATATTAAAAGAACACTGATAATCGGCTTTATCTTTGTTTTCGTTCTTTTGATATTGGTTTTAAGATTATTCTTTATTCAAGTTATAAAATCACAGGAATACAGCCGAAAAGCCGTTCAGCAAAGGTTGATGAATATTTCTGTGGGAACGGACAGAGGAAATATTTATGACAGAAATCTCATACCATTTACCGGCAGGGAAAAGAAAAGATATATTATTGCTTATCCCTCCTTTATATACGATATAAGCACAACATCGGATATAATTTCAAAGGCGGCCTGTATCCCCCCGGAACTTGCGGAAAAGAGAATACGTTCAAATACGGAACCAATTGAGTTCTTATATTCAAGTGAAAAAAATGAATACTTTAATTTAATAGATAAAGGCAGGCTTAAGGGAGTTATTGTAGTCGAGAAAAATCAAAGATACTCTGATAAATCATTGTGCAGACATCTAATCGGATATATAAGCAAAACGGATAAAAAGGGAGAAATGGGAATAGAAAAAAGCATGGATAATTACCTGTCCGGAGGGAGCAGCGGTGTCATCGCAGTTGTTGACAGCAGTAAAAACATTATTCCCGGTCTGGGATTCAGAAAAATCGAAGCCAATTTTAATAAACTCAATATAAAACTTACTTTGGATTATCATATACAAAAAATCGCCGAAGAAGTCCTAAAAAACTATAAAGTGAACGGTTCCATCACCATAATGGATGTTAAAACAGGAGATATATTGGCTATGGCAAGCTTCCCGGATTTTGACCAAAACAACGTCCAAAACTATATACATAGCCATGGCGAAGAATTGATAAATAAAGGAGTGTGGGCTTATGATCTAGGTTCGGTTTTTAAAACTGTCGTAGCTGCCGCCGCATTGGAAAGCAATAAAACAGATATATTCAAAAAATACTTGTGTGAAGGAAGCATAGACGTGGGTAACAATGTTATTCAATGCTCAACATATAAAACCCATGAAGAAAAAGAGATAACCATGGAAGAAGCATTTGCTCTGTCTTGCAATACAACTTTTGTAAAGATAGGATTGGAACTGGGAGAAGATATAATACTTGATATGGCTAGGAACTTGGGTTTCGGTGAAAAATTATGCTTTGAAATATTTGAGGAAAAATCCGGTTATATACCTAAGCCAAAAGAGGAGGGGATAGCTAATATTTCCATAGGGCAGGGGAAAATACAGGTTACACCGTTACAAGTCACTTCCATGATGGCGACAATAGCAAATAACGGAATATACAATAACCCGAGAATAGTCGATGAATTGGTAAATGATGATGGAGTCACAATAAAAAAGGTTGAAATATCGAAACCAAGGCAGGTCTTAAAACAATCTACCGCTTTTGCTTTAAAAGAAATGTTAAGAAAGGTTACCGCATACGGTACAGGTAAGTCTGCAAATTTGGACAGCTTTGGCGGAAGCAGCGGTAAGACCGGCACTGCCGAAACGGGTATAAATTTTGGGCGGGTTACTCATGGATGGTTTTCAGGATTTGTTCCTTCCATAGAGCCTCAATATGCTGTAACAGTCTTTATAAATGACGGTAAATCGGGAGGAAAATATGCCGCTCCTATTTTCAAAGAAATATCGGAAGAAATACTTTCTAAAGTAAAGAGGTAAAGACATACACAAAAAGCCATTTATAATCATAATATTAAAGATGACATTAAATTTGGGGGTGTCTCTTTATGTTATTGTTTATAAGTGCTTTAATCCTTCAAACAATAAATGATATAATACTGCTGTTCGGTTACATTCAGAGTACAAACTCCTTTCCGCAGCCTTTGACACCAAAAGAGGAAGAATACTATCTAAACAGATACAATCAGGGGGACGAGGATGCAAGGAATGTTTTAGTAGAAAGAAATCTGCGATTAGTAGCGCATATTGTAAAAAAATACAGCTGCGGTAAGGATAATGACGACCTTATATCCATTGGTACTATCGGTTTGATAAAAGCCATAGTAACTTATAACGGTGAGAAAGGCACCAGATTAGCTACTTATGCTGCAAGATGCATTGAAAATGAAATTTTGATGACCATTAGGGCATCAAAAAAATTGAAATCTGAAGTCTCCATACATGAACCTATAGGAACGGATCGGGAAGGAAATGAAATATCACTTTTGGATATACTGGGTAGTGACGGAGATGCCATACTCGACAAAGTGGAATTAAAAATGCAAATAAGAAAATTATATCAAATGATGGAAAAAATATTAAAAGAGAGAGAAAGATATATAATTGAATTAAGATACGGTTTAGAAAACGGTGTTTGTAAAACGCAAAGGGAAATAGCTCAAATGCTCGGCATATCAAGATCCTATGTATCCAGAATAGAAAAACGCGCTATAAAAAAGCTTAACAAGGAACTGTGCAACGGAAATTGAGGTGCATTATGAAAAGATTACTGAAGCCCAATATATACTTAGAGTCGGTTTTTATGATTGATAGGGAAATGCTGAAAGAAAACAGTATAAAAGGAATAATAATCGATATTGATAATACTTTAGTGCCTTGGGGTGCAAAAAATATCAATGATAAGTCCGGCAAGCTGATAGAACAACTCCGTAAAGATGGTTTTAGGATTTGTATTTTGTCCAATAATACAAAAAAAAGAGTAGATGAATTCAATAAAGATTTGAACTTGCCTGCTGTTTATAATGCCGGAAAGCCTAGGAAATCCGCTTATAAAAAAGCTTTAGAATTGCTGCAAACCGAAATTTCAAACACGGCGGTTATTGGTGATCAGATTTTTACGGATGTATTAGGCGGGAACAGGGTAGGACTATTTACAATATTGGTTAATCCCATAAGCACCAAAGAGTTTTTTGGGACAAGACTTGTAAGAATACTCGAAAGGTTTGTCTTAAAGCGAATCCGATAATGATATTCAAAGCTATTGGAACATTGAAGGACAATGCTAAGAGTTGCTGTTCAGATTTATATTTTTTATTGCAGATTATTAATATTTGATTAAGATTGCTGAGTTGCAAGGGAGCACATCAAGCTCCTGCTGAAGCCATTTGCATACACGGTCACAACGTAATCTTTGGCTGATAATCTAAAAAATATGTATGAAAAGTGATGCTAAAGATTTAAAAAATGTAATAAATTTAAAAAGATGTTGCATTATTTTGATAAAATAAGTAATATATTATATAGCAAATAGGACGAATGAACTATGATTATAAATGGGCTGCCTATATCATAGTGACGTTATGGCACAACCGACTATTTATATAAATAGTCGGTTTTATTGTGATTGTTTGTCATAATTGCACGAAATAAAAATTTAGAAGAAATTCGTAATATTATGTATAAAAATGTTATATACAATGGACTTAATATCATTTATAATTGTTATCAATTAGATACTTTTATTATTAATAAAGTTAGCGGGTGACATTTTGAAAAAGAATTTAAGACTGGGCGATATACTTATAAATGCCGGGAAATTGAAGGAAGAGCAGCTTAAAGAAGCTTTAAAAAAACAAAAAGAAACAAAAACAAGACTCGGTGAAGTATTGGTTGATTTTGATTATTTGAAAGAAAATGATATTTTAGAGGCTCTTGAAAGTCAGCTTAGGATACCGGCAATTGATTTAGGCAATTACAGGGTTAATTCGAAAGCTCCCGCTATGGTTACAGAGGATTTTGCCAGGAAAAATGATTTAATACCTATTGATATAATAGATAATGAGCTTTTGGTAGCTATGTCGGATCCTTTAAATATATTTGCAATTGATGATATAAATCTTTTGACAAACATGAAAGTAAAGACAGTATTATCTACAAAATCCGTTATTCAAAGGACAATAAATAAATTTTACAGCAAGGAAGGTACAAGAAAGGTAATAGAAGAATTTGAAGAAACCTTTACAACCAATAATTTAGAAGATTTAGACGAAGAAGAACTGTCCAATGTCCACAGTGCACCCGTGGTAAAATTAGTAAATTCTATCATAGGACAGGCTATAAAAATGAAATCCAGCGATATACATATTGAGCCTTTTGAAGATAATATTCGAGTCAGGATAAGAGTGGACGGAGACTTACAGGAAATAATGAGCTTCTCCAAAAGAAGTCATATGGCGATAGTTACAAGGATTAAAATAATGGGTAAGATGAACATTGCTGAGAGAAGGATTCCTCAAGACGGCAGAGTAGAAGTGGAAGTTGATAATAGAGAGGTTGATATGCGAATATCTACCTTGCCTACGGTTTATGGAGAAAAAGTTGTTATAAGATTATTGGATAGGGGTGCCTTTGGTTTTGATATAGAAGATTTGGGATTCTCCGATTCCGATTTAAAGGTATTTAATAGAATAATAAAACAGCCTTACGGAATAATTTTGGTTACCGGACCCACAGGGAGCGGTAAGACTACAACACTTTATGCGGTGCTTAAAGATATCAATATGGAAGAAAAGAACATAATAACCGTTGAAGATCCCGTTGAATATAAATTGCACGGAATAAACCAAGTTCAAGTAAATGTAAAAGCGGGGCTTACATTTGCAAGCGGCCTGCGTTCTATTTTAAGGCAGGACCCGGATATTATTATGGTCGGTGAAATAAGAGATACGGAAACCGCTGAAATAGCTATAAGAGCTTCCATAACGGGACACTTTGTTTTATCTACATTACATACTAATGATACCGCCTCTACCGTTGCAAGGCTTATAGATATGGGTATTGAGCCATATATGGTCTCAACAGCGGTAGTCGGCATAGTATCTCAAAGACTCATTAAAAGACTTTGCCCCAGCTGTAAGGTTGCCTATGAAGCAAGGGAAAAGGATAAAAAAGTACTCGGCCTTAACGGTGGAGAACTTAAATTATATAAGCCTGTGGGATGCAATAAATGTATAAAAGGTTATCGAGGAAGGATACCCGTATTTGAAGTTATGTATATTGACCACGACATAAGAAGATTAATAGATACAAAAGCTACAACCGATGAAATAAAAGAAACAGCCATAAAAAACGGTATGAAAACATTGTTTGGAAGTGCGGTTGATTTAGTTTTAAATGGGACGACTTCATTGGAAGAAGTCTTGAGAATCGGATATACGGTAGAATAGGAGGGCAATGGTTTTGGATTTTATTGAATTGATAAAAGACGGGACGGAAAAAAAGGCATCGGACATTCATATTACTGTAGGTTTGCCATATATATATAGGATAAACGGCAAGCTGACAAGAATCGGCGATGAGATAATCAAACCTGATATAACGGATAAAATTGTACGCGAGATTCTAAATGAAAATCAACTGAATATTTTATATGAAAAAGGTGAACTGGATACATCTTTATCGTCTGCCGGGACGGGAAGGTTTAGAATAAATATATATAAACAAAGAGGAAGCTATGCTCTGGCTATAAGGATAATCCCTTTAGATGTACCTACAATAGATGAGCTTGGTCTGCCCGGCATTGTAAGAGACTTGGCTATGCTGCCAAGAGGATTGATATTGGTTACGGGTCCCACGGGAAGCGGTAAATCTACAACGCTGGCCTCTATGATAAACCTTATGAATACTGAAAAGAGCTATCATATTTTAACCTTGGAGGATCCTATAGAATATTTACATAAACATAATAAGAGTATGGTTAACCAAAGAGAAATAGGAAACGACTCTTTAAGCTTTGCCAACAGCTTGCGTGCCGCACTCAGGCAGGACCCGGATGTTATATTGGTGGGAGAAATGCGTGATTTGGAGACAATAGGAATTGCTTTGACCGCGGCTGAAACGGGGCATTTGGTTCTGTCAACTTTGCATACACTCGGCTCCGCCAAAACAGTAGACAGGGTGATAGACGTATTCCCTCCCCATCAGCAACAGCAGATAAGGATACAATTTGCCTCGGTACTGCAAGGTATTATATCACAGCAATTATTACCGCGAATAGACGGTAAAGGAAGGATAGCCGCTTTTGAAATAATGATGGCGACTTCGGCAATAAAAAATCTTATAAGGGAAGATAAGACTCATCAGATAGACACGGCAGTGCAGACGGGAGCAAAATTCGGGATGCAGACTATGGATAATTCACTGTTGAATATATACAGAAGCGGGCTTATCAGCCAGGAAACCCTTACTTCCCAATCAACAAATCCGGATATTTTAAAGAATTACGTTTTCTGATAAGGCGGTGAAATTTTGCAGTTTAAATATAAAGCCGTTGGAGATAACGGTCAGATAATTGAAGGTATATTTGAGGCGACCGGTGAGCAAGAGGTAATAAACATGTTAAGAAACAGTAATCGCATGCCTATCTCCATAGAAGAAACCGGGGACAGCGGTGCCAGTCATTCCATAAGCTTCGGTAAAGTAAAGAAAAAGGATTTAGCCATATTCTGCAGACAGTTTTATACAATGCTGAATGCCGGGGTTAGCATAATAAAAACCCTTGATATATTGGGAAAGCAATCTGAAAACAAATTGATGAAAAAGGCTATTGAAAATGTTTATAACAGTGTGCAAAAAGGAATGGCTCTTTCCGAAGCCATGAAAAACATGCCCAAGGTATTTCCTCCCATTTTGATTAATATGGTAGAAGCCGGAGAAGCAAGCGGTAACTTGGATACAATTATGGACAGGATGGCTGCTCATTATGAGAAAGAATTTAAGATGGAAAATAAGATTAAGGGTGCAATGATATATCCTATGGTATTGGCAGTAGCGGCAACAGGTGTGGTAGTGTTTTTGATGGTATTTGTAATGCCTACATTTATAGGAATGTTTGAAAGCAGCGGTGTTGAACTGCCGGGTCCTACAAAAGCAATGCTGGTCATCAGCAATTCAATGCAAAATCAATGGTATGTCTATATAATCGCTATTGTCGTGTTAGTGTTCACAATAAGGTTAATCGGTAAATCGGATGGGGGAGCTTTGCTGTTTGATACCATTAAATTGCGATTGCCCGTATTTAAAAATACCAATGTGAAAGTTGCGACTTCGAGGTTTACCAGGACATTGTCCACATTAATGTCCAGCGGTATTCCTCTTATACAAGGTATTGATATAGTATCGAGAGTAATAGGGAACAGATACATAAGGAATAAACTGGAAAGTGCAAAGGAAGAAGTACGCAAAGGCGTACCTCTGTCAAGAACTATCAAGGATACAAATGTTTTTCCCCCCATGGTGGATTCCATGATAAATATCGGTGAAGAATCCGGGGCCTTGGACGATATATTGAATAAGACAGCGGATTTCTATGATGAGGAAGTGGAAGCGGCATTGCAGAAGATGACTGAAATGATGCAGCCTGTAATGATAGTAGTCATGGCTTCAATTGTAGGCTTTATAGTCTTGGCTATAGCATTGCCTATGTTTGATATGGTAAGCACAATGTAAAAGCATTTTATTACCGG
>CAYXUX010000066.1:0-10320 GCA_964468275.1 uncultured Clostridiaceae bacterium | reverse complement strand
CGTATTGTGTGGAGCCTCGCTACTAAAATTTATTTATTGCTATATTTTTTTACAAATGTTATAATCTATAGCATGAATCCCCGCTCTGCGCGTGCAGGGCCGCTAGTCCGTGGGGAGGAGGTGAAAGTTATGAATTTATATGAAACTATCTATATTATAAAGCCGGATGTAGAAGAAGAGGCTCATACAGCTATCGTTGAAAGATTTAAATCTTTAATTGAAACTGACGGCGAAATTGAAACAATTGATGACTGGGGCAAGAGAAAGCTTGCTTATCCAATAGAAGACTTTACAGAAGGCCATTATATATATATGAAATATAAGGCCGGACGGGAAATACCCGGAGAACTTGATAGAGTGTTCGGTATCAATGAGGATATTTTAAGACATCTAATTGTCAAAATTGAAGAATAAGAATAGGTGGTGTAGTTTTGAATAGAGTTTCTATTGTTGGCAGATTAACGAGAGACCCTGAAATAAGATATGCTTCTGATAATCAATTGGCTATCACAAGGTTTACGGTTGCTGTAGATAGAGTATTTAAAAAAGAAGGTCAGCCTACAGCGGATTTTTTACCTGTAGTAGTTTTCGGCAGAAGCGCAGAGAATTGTCATAAGTATTTAGGAAAAGGTCGATTGGTCGCTGTTGCCGGAAGGCTTCAATCAAGGACTTGGGATGATCAAGAGGGGAAGCGACGTTATTCCTACGATATAATTGCTGATGAAGTAAACTTTTTAGACAGAGCCGGAGATACAAGATCTCAGTCTCAAGTAGAAGATAGAGGGGACGAGGACTTTCACCCTGTAGAAGAGGATGACGATCTCCCATTTTAATAGTGATAGGAGGGAAAAGTTTTGAATAGACGAGGTTCAGGTGGCGGCGGAAGAATGCGAAAACCTAAAAAGCGGGTTTGCAGCTTTTGTATAGATAAAGTTGAATCCATTGATTATAAAGATGTTAATAAATTGCGCAGATATCTTTCAGAAAGAGGAAAGATAATTCCCAGAAGGATATCCGGTAATTGTGCAAAGCATCAAAGGCAGCTTACAATTGCAATTAAGAGAGCCAGAAATATTGCTCTGTTGCCTTTTACAACAGAATAATAAGTATAAAAACCCGAGTTTTCGGGTTTTTTCCTATATTTTCACCTCTGTTTTTCACCGCTATTTATTTTAATTGGCAGGAGAAATCAAATTTTCATAGAATTATTAAAGGATGGAGAGGTGGAATATTAAATGGAGAAAGATGCGGATATTACAAGAAATATAAGAATAATAGAGTTTTTAAAATCTGAAATTTTGACTTCATTGGCATCGTTGTTTCATAATTTATTAAAGGGCTCCAAAGCTAATAGGGAGGCTCTATTAGATATATTGGCTAATATAATTTTGGCAACATATGTGCTGGGAAAAAGGTTAGGATTTGAGCACAGAGCTATTGATTCAAAGATTATGGACAAAATAAAAATTGGTAAGCTGGAGGAACATGAAACAGAAAAGTGGTATGGGGATTTATCAGGTCTATCTGATTATTTGAAGAAACGTATTTAACAGAGGTGAGTTATGAAAAACATTAGTACTAAAGCGCTGGTGGAAGGAGCTGTATTTGCATCATTAACTGCCGTTTTGGGTATAATGGTATATTATCTGCCGCTGCTTTCACTTGTCGGAATGTTTTGGGCTGTCCCTATAATTATTATGGGGTTTAGAAACGGTTTTAAAACAAGTTTTGCATCAGCAGTTGTTGCCGGGATTTTGGTATCCATATTTACAGAACCTTATAGCGGCATATACCTGTTTTTGGTATTTGGGATATCCGGGATAGTTATGGGCTATTTAATGAATAAAAAGACAAAACCGTCTTTAAACATATTAGGTTCAGGTCTTATCTTGGCATTTTGTTCTGCGGCGGGTATTATTTTAACTTTTTGGATTTTAGGTCAATCACCGGCTCAGGCTACGGAGCAACTAATAAAATCAATGAATGAAACATTTGATAGCGTAGCTGACATATATAGTAATATGGGGATTCCAAAAGAACAGATTGAGGACGTGATTGCCAGGTTTAAAGAAAGTATAGAAGCAATAAAGCTTGTTATACCGGCTTTTTTCATTATGAACGGTATGATTTTTTCCTTTGTTAATTTCAAGCTTTCAAAAAAGATACTTAATCGAATGAAATATACAATAGAAGATATTAAATTGTTTTCAGAATGGAGATTGCCTGATAATTTTGTTTTAGGATTACTTCTAATTATGTTGCTTACCTTAGGAGCTTTTTATTTAAAAATACCGAATATTGAAACGGGAGTTATTAATATAGTGTTTTTGCTAAGATGGGTCTTTACTATATTAGGGTTATCTGTTGCAAGTTTTATGCTTATGAAATATAGAATTACCGGTTTTGTTAAGTATTTACTGCTTATTATCTTTTTTTTCGCTTTTACGAATGTTCTAGCGTTTGTAGGTATATTTGATGCTATATTTGATATTAGGAAAATAGGCAGAAAATATAACGGGGGGATTTTATGAAAGAGAAGATAGGCTTTTTTATGCTTAGACCTGATTCTAATATTTATTTATGGATATTAGGTTTTAGCTTTGCTATTATTTTTTACTATAACTGGATATTAGGTTTACTGGGCTTTTCTGTTTTAATATATTTGGCTTATTTTCAAGCAAAAGAAAAAAATCAAAAGAAAGAAGAACTAAGACTTTATATTGAAAAACTTTCAGATAAAGTTGATGCTGCAACTAAAAGTGCTATAATCAACCTGCCCTTTCCCTTAGTTATCTTAGATGAAGATGGAAGTATTAATTGGTACAATTCCTTGTTTTCCTTAATATTTCAAGGAGACTACCTTTTGGATAAGAAAGTTGAAGATTATATTCCCAGTATTGAATTGGAAGAAATCTTGCAAGAGGGTAAAAAAGAATTTAAAAACATAATGATAAAAAATGATTATTACGACTTATATTGTGAGTTTTTTGATATTTTTGAAGAAGATACTAAGAAAAAAATTATAATGACTTACTTGATTAATAAAACAGATTATGTATATTTAAAAACAAAATATCTTGAAGAAAAAAATGTAGTGGCAATACTACAAATTGACAATTTAGAAGAAGTATTAAAAGATGTGGAGGATGAATTCAAACCTATTATTTCTGCAGATTTGGATAGGATCATTAAATCATGGGCTGCAATAAATAATGCTTCTATACAAAAATATTCTAATGATGAATACATATTGCACCTAAATCAAAAGCAGCTTCAATTAATTCAGGAGAAAAGATTTGATATATTGGATAGTGTTAGGGAAATAAATTCAGGTAATATCATACCTTTAACTTTAAGTATAGGTGTAGGAGTTAATGCTAAAACACTTGGGGAACTTCAGAAATTTGCAAATGCGGCTATGGATATAGCATTAGGCCGGGGTGGAGATCAGGCTGTTGTTAAAGATTACGAAAGGTTGTCCTTTTATGGCGGTAAATCAAAAGCTGTCGAAAAAAGAACCAGAGTTAAAGCAAGAGTCATATCCTACGCATTAAGACAGCTAATAGAACAATCAGACGAGGTAATCATATTAGGACATGAGATGCCTGATTTAGATTGTATCGGCTCAGCTTTAGGTGTTTACAGGTGTTGTGCTAATCTCAATAAGATAACATATATTGTCATGAACCGTATAAACAAGGGAATTGAAAATCTCTGGAAAGAGTTAAAAGAGGATAAAGAATATGATAAAGTGTTTATAGACGGATATGAGGCTTTATCATTGGTAAGTAAAAATTCCTTGTTGATAATTGTGGATACTCATAGGCCCAGCTTTACCATGGAGCCGGAATTGATTAATAAAATTGATAAAAAGGTTGTAATAGATCACCATAGAAGAGCTACTGAGTTTATAGATAATGCGGTTTTAACATATATTGAGCCTTACGCATCATCAACAAGTGAATTGGTAACAGAGATACTTCAATATATGTTTGAAAAGCCTAAAATAAAGCAAATAGAGGCTGAAGCACTTTTGGCTGGGATATTTATTGATACTAAAAATTTCTCTTTTCAAACCGGGGTAAGAACCTTTGAAGCTGCCTCATTTTTAAGGGGTGCCGGTGCTGATACTACATTGACAAGACAATTATTTCAAGACGATATGGGTACGTTCTTGGCAAGAGCGGAAGTAGTTAAGGCTGCTTGGATGTATAGACAAAATATTGCCATATCAATAATACCGGATAATATAGCCAATCCGGCACTAATAGCCGCACAAGCAGCAGATGAGTTATTAAATATTAGGGGGATTATTGCTTCTTTTGTTCTTTCCAAGATTGAAGGCTATATATTTATAAGCGGTAGGTCCTTAGGAGAAATAAATGTACAAATAGTGTTAGAAAAATTAGGAGGTGGAGGTCATTTAACGGTTGCAGGCGCTCAACTTTCTGATATTTCTATGGAAGAAGCAGTCGAGCTTATAGAAAACGCCGTTGATGAATATTTAAAGGAGGGTGAAAGATAATGAAGGTAATATTGCTAAAGGATGTCAAGTCTTTAGGAGAGAAAGATAATATAGTAAATGTAAGTGACGGTTATGCAAGAAATTATCTTATACCGAAAGGGTTAGCTGCTGAGGCTACTTCCGGGAAGCTAAAAGAAATCCATAGCAAAAGAAAGGCAAGTGAGAATAAGAAAGCAAAAGAATTTGAGGAAGCAAAAGAGCTGGCCAAGAGGATAAATCAATTAGAGGTAGTAATCAAAACAAAAGCGGGCTCCAGCGGTAAGCTGTTTGGCTCTATAACTAATAAGGATATTTCAGATATTATAAAAGAGCGATATAAAATTGAAATAGATAAAAAGAAAATAGTTTTGAACGAACAAATAAAAGCTCTGGGAGAACATGAAATAGATATTAAGATATACCCTGAAATAACATCAAAAATCACAGTAAGAGTTGTAGAAGAATAAAAAGCGAGGTATTAAAATTGAAACAAAGCAATAAATGCAGCAATAATGAAGTTTTAGATTTACTAGTGAATTATGGAATAAAAATTTACGGAGAAAAAGAATTAAAAGGAATTGAGAGTCTCAAAGATCCGGTTGCTAAAACAGAAAGACTTTGGAATATAATAAACCCTAATGGCGAAACTTTAATTATAAAAAATAATGAGGATATGAGAGAGGTAATAAAAAAGATACAGGACAAGCTTTCTGATGATGCTGCCAAGATGTATATGAAAAAAATAATAAATGAGCAGATATTAAAGAAGATGGAAGAAAACGAAAAGGAATATATGAATCAATTAAAACTGCAAATTATCAATAAATACACAGATAATGAAAGTCCGACTACTTTAAAGAAATATGCTCAAATAGAAAAAAAGAAAAGTATTTCCTTATCAAAGCAAATTGGCGATACATTACGCCCTCATGATTTAACGGAAATTGTCGGACAAACTGATGCGGTTTCTATGCTTGTGTCCAAGATTGCATCGCCTTATCCCCAACATGTTATAATTTACGGCCCTCCCGGAGTGGGAAAAACTTCAGCAGCCAGAATAGCCCTAAAGGAAGCAAAAGAAAAAGGCTATTCTCCCTTTAGAAAAGATGCTCCTTTTGTTGAAGTAAATGGGGCAACAATAAGGTGGGATCCAAGAGAGTCGGTAAATCCCCTTTTAGGCTCTGTTCATGATCCAATTTATCAAGGTGCTAGAAAAGATTTGGCTGATATCGGTATTCCGGAGCCTAAACCGGGGCTCGTGACGGAAGCCCATGGCGGAATACTATTTATAGATGAAATCGGTGAACTTGATTTAATGCTCCAAAACAAACTGTTAAAGGTTTTAGAAGATAAAAAAGTTTACTTTGAATCTTCATATTACGATGTTAATAGCAAGCAGATACCCAGATATATAAGGACGCTTTTTGAAGATGGAGCACCGGCAGATTTTATTTTGATTGGGGCAACTACGAGAAGACCGGAGGAAATAAATCCGGCGCTTAGATCCAGATGTGCTGAAATATTCTTTAATTCGCTAAGTCCTATGGATATAAAGAGTATTGTACAACTGTGGAGTAAAAAGTTGAAAATGAGTGTTACTAAGGAAGCTGAAGATTTAATCAGCAAACATGTATATGATGGCAGAAAAGCGGTTAATGTTTTATTGGATTGCTATAGCAAATGTTTATACGAAAACCATAGAGAGAAAATTTTCATAGATTATGATAGGGCCTACGATGCTTTAAGATTGCCTGTTAAATCAACATTAAAAAAAAGAAAAGGATATGAAGCAGGTAGAGTTTATGGTGCAGGCATAATAGGATTTGTAGGTAATGTGATAGAACTTGAAGCGGTTTCTTTTGCAAATCATGAGGGCAGAGGTAATATCAGATTTAATGAGACGGCAGGCTCAATGGTAAGAGATTCTCTTTTCAATGCGCTTACGGTGCTGAAGAAGAATTTTGCAATAAATACTGATATGTATGATATACATGTAAACTGCATAGGCGGGGGCAACGTAGACGGGCCTTCCGCCGGAGCCGCTATAACATGTTTGTTGTACTCTTCAATAAAAAACATGCCTTTTAGGAAAGACTGCTGTATTACCGGTGAAATATCTATAAGCGGAAATATTAAGGCTGTAGGCGGTGTAAGGGAAAAAGCAGTTGCGGCGATAAGAGAAGGATTTTCTTATATGATTATCCCGAAGGATAATGAGAAGGATGTATCGGATTTAGAAGGTATAAAGATAATACCTGCTGTAAATATTTTAGAAATAATTGATTTTTTAAGTAAAAGAATTGAAAAATCAAGAGGGGTGGTCTAAGTGAGCGATTTGATGCAGCGAATTCCGCCGAACAGCATAGAAGCGGAACAATCAGTACTTGGGGCGATGTTACTTGACAAAGAGGCAATATCCGTAGCGGCAGAAATTTTAGAAGGGGAAGATTTTTACAGAGAAGTGCATAGCGAAATATTCCAAGCTGTTGTCAGCATATTTAACGATGGGGAGCCGGTAGATTTAATTACTTTAACTGACAGGCTTAAAAGCAGGAAAACAATCGAAGCCATAGGAGGTCCCGCATACCTAGCCAAACTGATGGATGTAGTGCCTATTACTCACAATATAGGTTACTATGCAAAAATAGTTAAAGAAAAATCAATTTTAAGAAAGCTTATTAAATCATCGAATATTATTGTTTCCAAATGTTATGATAATGCGGAAGACCCGGCTTCTATAGTAGATGAAGCAGAGAAGAGTATTTTTGATATATCTTTAAGCCGCTCAACTCAAGGTTTTATACCTATAAAGAAGATTTTGGCCTCAAACTTTGATAGGATAGAAGAACTGTATTTAAATAAAGGAAAAATAACAGGAGTACCTACCGGTTTTGCAGATTTAGATTCAAAGCTTTCCGGTTTGCAAAAATCCGACTTGATATTAATTGCGTCAAGGCCGTCAATGGGAAAATCATCACTAATGATGAATATTGTACAAAATGCTTCCGTTAAAGAAAAATTTCCCGCAGCCATATTCAGTCTGGAAATGTCAAAGGAACAGTTATCTCAAAGGCTTTTATGCTCAGAAGCCTTAATAGATGCACACCGTCTTAGAACAGGAGATATAACGGAAGATGAATGGATAAAGCTGGCAAGGGCCATGGGTATATTATCAGATAAGCCTATATTTATTGATGATACTCCGGCTATTACAGTCACAGAGATGCGGGCTAAATGCAGAAGATTAAAAATAGAACACGGTCTGGGTCTTGTCTTAGTTGATTATTTACAGCTTATGCAAGGCTCGGGGAGATATGATAACAGGCAGCAGGAAATATCAGATATATCACGTTCTTTAAAGGCATTGGCAAAAGAATTGGAAGTACCGGTAGTAGCACTATCTCAGCTAAGCCGTGCTCCTGAGATGAGGGCTGACCATAGGCCTATTCTGTCTGATTTAAGAGAATCAGGGGCAATTGAACAAGATGCGGATGTAGTAATGTTTTTATATAGGGATGAGTATTATCATCCGGATACGGAAAAAAGAAATATCGGGGAAGTTATAATTGCCAAACAGCGTAACGGTCCAACAGGTATAGTGGAATTGGTATGGCTGGGGCAATTTACAAAGTTTGCCGATAAGTCGAAATACGTTTAAGCAAATATCATACCAACTGGAGTTATCCACAGAAAATAAACAATAGTGGATAAATTTAAAAGTCTAAAAAAACAAAAGTCGTAAGATTTGGAATGCTAATAAGATTGATGAAAGTCCGAACATATGTGCATATCTTTGTGGATAATGTGGATAATGTGGATTAAATTTTATAAATTGATATAAGCCTTCATTTGACGAATTTTGCGAATAGCAAAAAATATTGTTTTATTTTCATAATAATTGTGGAATCATTTTAAAAACTTTGTAGAAATTAAGCAAGCTCATTTGACGTCATAAAAAGTATCTGTTAATATGTTTAAGGTCTCTAAAAATTTTAATAAAGGTTGGTTAAAATGAAAAAAGAATATGACATTATTATAATTGGTGCGGGACCTGCAGGGATTTTTACAGCAATCGAATTAGTAAAAAATAATGATGATTATAAAATTTTAATAATAGACAAGGGCAGAACATTATCTGATAGGAATTGCCCATCGAGAAAGACAGGTAAATGCATGGGTTGTGAACCCTGTGCTATTACTTTTGGATGGTCGGGAGCTGGAGCCTTCAGTGATGGGAAACTATCTTTAAGCCCTGAAGTCGGGGGAAATATTACGGATTATATGGGGGAAGAAAAGGCAAAGGAGCTTATTAAATATACTGAATCAATTTATATGAGTTTTGGTGCTCAAAGTGAAGTTCATGGACTGAACACAAAGGCTATTGAAGATATTAAATATGAAGCTTCTAAGCATAATATAAGATTAATACCATGCCCTGTTCGCCATTTGGGGACTGAAAAGGCGTACTTTGTCCTGCAAGAAATGTACAATTATCTAATAAATGAAAAGAAAGTTGAGTTTTCCGAATTAACTACAGCTATAGATATTATTACAGAAGGTGGGAATGCAAAGGGTGTTACGATAAAGAAAAAAGGTGGAGAAGAGCAAACCATATATGCAAAATATGTAATTGCAGCTCCCGGCAGGGGCGGTGCCGAGTGGCTTTCTGAGCAGACATCGAAACACTCTATTAAGACAAATAATAATGCCGTTGATATCGGTGTCAGGGTAGAAGTGCCTAATAGTATTATGGATCATTTGACAAAGGATCTATACGAAGCAAAGTTGGTTTATTTTTCCGATACTTTTGATAACAAGGTTAGAACCTTTTGCATGAATCCCGGCGGTGTTGTTTCACAGGAAAACTATGAGGATGGTTTGGCTTTAGTAAATGGCCATAGTTATTCTGATAAAAGCTTAAAAAGTAATAACACGAATTTCGCTTTACTGGTTTCTACCAGATTTACTGAACCTTTTAAGGATCCTATTAAATATGGAAGATATGTTGCAAGACTTGCAAATATGCTTACCGGCGGCGGTATTTTAGTTCAGAGATTGGGTGATTTATTACAGGGAAGAAGGACGGATAGAGATAGGCTGAAGAAATCCAGTACAATTCCCACTATGAATAATGCGGTACCCGGAGATTTGAGCTATGTATTGCCCCATAGATATTTAATCTCTATAATAGAATCTTTAGAAGCATTTGATAAGATTGCTCCCGGATTGTATTCCAAGAATACACTTTTATATGGAGTGGAATGCAAATTTTATTCTTCCAAGGTATCGGTGAATGATAAATTTGAAACTGCAATAAAAAATTTATATACAATAGGTGACGGGGCGGGAATAACAAGAGGTCTTATGCAATCATCCGTTACCGGAATAGTGGTGGCACAGGATATATTATCAAAAAAATAGTTTTTATATTGAAATAATTTCGTTTTACTATTATAATAATTTTATCTCCTTTTTCAAAACATATATTAATAAAACAGATTAAACCTATGGAAAGTTCTTACTTAGAAAATTGGTGAAAATTTTATTGACAAATGCGGCCTTAGCATGTAGAATGTATAAATGTGAGTGCAAAATTAGATGATCCACTAGCTCAGTCGGTAGAGCACATGACTTTTAATCATGGTGTCCGGAGTTCGATTCTCCGGTGGATCACCATTTTGGCCCGTTGGTCAAGCGGTCAAGACATCGCCCTTTCACGGCGGTATCGGGGGTTCGATTCCCCCACGGGTCACCAAGAAAAGGGCGCATAGCTCAGCTGGGAGAGCACCTGCCTTACAAGCAGGGGGTCATAGGTT